>VBON01000045.1:4813-10487 GCA_005877525.1 Nitrospirota bacterium | reverse complement strand
TCTGCACCGTGGCCGTGGAGGCGTTCGCGGCCAAGGTATAGGAAATAGGAGTCGTCGTACCAGGCGTCAACGCGAACGTGGACCCGTTCGTCGTCACGTGCTTGCCCAACAGGGTCACAAGATTGGTCGCATTCGCAGTGTTTTGCTGGGCGATGAATTTATTCAGCGACTGCGCCATTTGCTGGGTCTCTTGCAATTGGCTGAACTGGGCGAGTTGCGCCATTAGCTGTGAATTGTCGACCGGGTTCAGGGGATCCTGGTTCTTGAGTTGCGCGATCAACAAATTCATGAATTGGTCTTGTCCCAGTGTCTGCTTCGGGGCCGCGGCCACCGCCGTCTGACTCGATGAGCCTGGGGCTAGAGCTTGAATGGCACTTGTATCCAACATGATGTCTCCTTACTACTCAGGCAAACAAATTGATGCGGTGCCGGGAGCCGAGCGGTTCGAGGATGTCGGCCCTTGCGATAGAAACCTCGCTCTCCGGTCCCGGGCGTGTGAGAGATTCTCTGTTGAACCCCGGCGAATCCTGCCGGGGGTGGCCGTGATCCAACAAACCGGTTCGGCCGGCGTCGGCGCCCAGGAGGTCGGGATTTCCCATGGTCTCGATATGAAGCTCTTCCAGCCGCAGCCCGTGCTGCCGCAGCGCGCCATCCAAGGTGCCCTGGCTGGCGGTCAGGAACTCGCCCAGCCCTCGATGTTCTAGCGAAACGGTCGCCTGGACCTGCTGGGACTGCACGGAGACTTGAAGCGTGAGGCGGCCCACCTCGGAGGGTCCGAATTGCAGATGAATCGTTTCGCGAGGCGAAATCATCGCCGTTGGAGAGGCATCGGTTGCCATAGCTGCTTTCGGCACCGGCACCGCCGATTCTGTTGACGCGCTGGGAGAAGGAGCAGGACCGGCGAGGAATTCCGCCGGGATCTTCTCGCTCCCTAACGGCATACCATCCGTACCTCTGGTACTCCGCTCAGAAATCATGTTCAGCATGTCCTCTCGGCTCTCATTCTTTTTCTTGGTAAACGTCGCGTCGATGAGGACCGGAGACGGCATCGGAGCTTGGAGTTGATCCACTTTTTTGTCGCTGCTCATCAGTGGCGGGGCTAATGCCTGGCCAACAACGGGCCCGGCATCCCCGGTTATCGCTGCCTCGCTCGGCTTCTGGCCTTCGCCGGCAGTCGGAATCGTGGCCAAGATCGTATGGATGCTGTTCCCTTGATCATGAGTCGGGAGTAAGGGCATCAGCGGCAACTGCGTCGTAGCCGGCACCTCCGGTGCCGCAGCCGTCACCGGCATTGGATTCTGGAGCATGGCCGCTTCGAACTGCTTGCCGGCATCTATCGACAGCGCCGGCGACAAAGCCGGTTGTTCGCCGGGCCTTATCGCCGCGGGCTCCGCCAGCGTGGCGAGAGCGAGAGGCGTCGGCGTGGCATCAACGGCAGAGATTGGCCCGACGCCAGAGAGCGGCCCGCCGGCAGAGACGGCCAGAGCAGGTTCAGCAGCAGCGAGTTTGGTTGGCTGAGGCTCAATCGGTAATGAAACAAGCAACGGCACCAGCGAGGCCAAGACAGACGCTGCATCCGGAGAGGGTTGCTGGGGGGTCTCGCTATCTTTAGGAGCCTTGGCGTCGGTTTCCTTTCCCGTAGCCGGCTGGCTCATCCCGGCGGCCAACTTCGTCATTAACATACCAAAAAGAAATCCGGCTGCGGCCGTGTTTATCGCCGCACCCGGGACTACCCCTGCAACTCCCGCTGCCTGCAAAACGGCCGCTCCTTGGTTAGCGCCCATCGCCAATCCGGCGGCAGGTATTGATGGCAGCCCTGCTTCGATCATCCCCATCCCTCTATTTTTTCTTCAATGCCACTTCCGAGCTCGACGTCCCGGGATCGGCTGCCAGTTTTTCCACCAGCCGTGCGGCTTTTGCCGGGTCGAGGGCTGCCAGGATCTGTCCCGCCGTCTTGCTCTTCAACCGCGCGAGCAGGTCCAATGCTACGGCTTCACGCATCTTCTCGATCCGTTGAGCCGCCTCTTCTACCGGCATCGTTTCAAAGGCTTGACTGAGATGAACCAAATTCGGTGTCGATGTTGTCGGCTTCCCTGCGGAAGGTGATGCCGCGGCGGACTTCGCCGGGCCGGCCTGCTTCTTCAGCAATCCCTCAATGTCTGAGCGCAGCAATTTCAGACGTTCCTCCTCGCGGCGGACCGCCGCTTCCCGGCGATCGAGATCTTGTTGGCGCTCTTCCATCAGCTTCATGAGGGTCTCCGACGGCACGCTCATCTTCTTGACCGAAGCCGTTTCCGGTGCCTGCAGTTCTAAAGGCAATTCCTCTGCCAGGGTGTTAAACGACAACAACAGGACTAGGATGGCGGTCATTGTCAGGTTCATGACCTGCCGCCCGATTCTTTCTCACTCGGGCGCCCCCGTTCCCGACACACGGATGGGGAACCATTGCCCTCCCCTCCCGGCAAGAAGTTCCCCCGGCGCCCCGTTTCGGCGAGGTCCTGCCAGCGGCGAAGGCTTACCTCATCGCTCGACTTCTGCTCCTTTCGATCCTCTGCGAGCAGTTGTTCCCGATCGCGGCGGCCGTCCAGTTTCTCGACAATCCGGTATTCTTGCGCGGCGGCCATCAGGCTGCCTTGTTTCGCTTCCTTCTGCGCTTTCAAACTTTCCGCGAGGCGGCGCGCGGTCGCCAGGTCTCCACTCACGCCTTCCGCCAAGCGGTAAAGGGCCAGTGCATCATCGGCCGGCACAGCCACACGCTTGCTCCCCGCGATCTTCTCCAGGATTCGCTCTAACACCTGTTCCAGCCGGGTAGTGGCATCGAGTTGCGCGGCAAAGGCCTGCGTCACCCTGAGTAACTCTTCGCGCGCGCTCTCCTGGAGGTGCCGGCGATAATCCACAATGCTTTTGAGACTCACACCAGACCTCGCAGACCCTCGGTTGGCCCTTGCACCAAGAGGCTCAGCGCCTCCAGACTTTGGGTAAATGGCGCCCGCTCGCTCACGTCCTGCCGCAGGAATTCCCGAATCGGGTCGTGCATGCGAATCGCCAGATCGATGCGGGACGACGTGCCGGCCTTATAGGCGCCGAGATTGATCAAATCCTCCGCGCGCTTATACGCCGAGAGTAATTCCACCACGTGGCGGGCATAGCTTTGCTGCTCTTTGGTCACAATGTCCGGCATCACCCGGCTCAGGCTGTTCAAGACGTCGATCGCCGGATACTGTCCTTGAGAAGCGAGTTCGCGCGACAGGACGATGTGGCCGTCCAGGATCGAGCGCGCGGCGTCCGCGATGGGATCGGTGAGATCATCTCCTTCTACCAGGACCGTGTAGAGTCCCGTTAGGCTTCCGCCGCCCTCGCATCCCCCAACGCGTTCCAGAATCCGAGGGAGCATGGCGAAGACAGACGGCGGGTACCCCTTGGTGGTCGGCGGTTCGCCCACCGCGAGACCGACTTCACGCTGCGCCTGGGCGAGACGGGTCAGAGAATCCATCAGCAACAGGACCCGGATCCCGGCGTCTCTGAAAAATTCCCCGATGGCGGTCGCAAGAAAGGCGCCGCGTATCCGCACGAGCGGCGGCTGATCAGAAGTGGCGACTACGACCACCGAGCGGCGGAGCCCTTCCGCCGTCAGATCCTTCTCCAGAAATTCTTTGACCTCGCGACCGCGCTCGCCAATCAAGGCGATAACATTGACGTCGGCCTCGGTATAGCGGCTGATCATTCCCAACACCACGCTCTTGCCGACACCGCTTCCCGAAAAGATACCGACCTTCTGACCGCGGCCACAGGTCAGGAGCCCATTGATCGCGCGAATACCAAGATCCAGCGGTTCTGTGATCCGCGTCCGCCGCAACGGGTTCATAGGCTCGGCGTATAACGAGTAGGCCCGGCCCGGCCCCAAAGGCCCCAATCCGTCCAAGGGCCGTCCCAATCCGTCGATCACCCGCCCCAAGAGACCATGGCCGATCGGAACAGAGGCAGGGGCCCCGTGCGGGATCAGTCGGCTGCCCGGCCCAATCCCGCGCACGTCCCCGAGCGGCATAAGGAGGATCCGTTCGCCCCGAAACCCCACCACCTCGGCAAAAATCCCATCGTGATCATCCCCTGAACGTATCTCGCAGACTTCTCCGATGGATGAAATCGGCCCGTATCCTTCGATCACCGTCCCCACCGCCTGCGCGACGCGCCCGTAGACGGCAACAGGATCAATGCCCTGGAGATCTTCGAAGACTCTCATGGGGAAGGACCTTGCTTTAGTGCCGTGCCGATGCGAGCCAGTTGTGTAGCGATGCGGGCGTCCACGATTTGCTGGGAAGTCTCCACCATACAGCCACCAGGCGCGATGGAAGAATCGGGTTCGAAGTGCACGCGGGCCGTTGGGCCGAGCGATTCAAGAACCCCGGGGCTGGCCTGACGGAGAATGTCCAGCATCGATGGGTGGACGCGCACGGTCATCATGCTGTCTTCCTTCACGCGAGCCAGTGCCTTCTCCACTTGAAAGGTGATGAGTTCTGGACGCTGGGCCACTTCGTCGTGAATCACCTGCATCGCCACCTTGAGCACCAGATCCAGGAGTTCCTGCTGGACATCTAAAAGGACGGCCTCACGGGCTTCGGTGAGACACCGGGCGCAGGTCTCCAGCAATAAAGCGGCCTGCTCAAGACGGGTCCGTTCAGTCGCCACTTCCAGCCGGGCGGACGCCGCCTGTTCCGGCGACAACGTAATACGGGAAACGCCCGGTAACGATCGAGAACCGGCGGAAGATGTGCTGCCGCTGCCCAGTGCACGCCATTTTTCCATCGGCCAGGGCGCGCCGGCCTTCAGCACGTTAGACCAGGATCTCCTGTCCACCTTTACCTCCCAACATGATTCGGCCTTCTTCTTCGAGCTTTCGAGCCACCTGCAGAATGTTGCGCTGGGCCTTCTCCACATCCCTGAGCTTGACCGGACCGCCCGCTTCCATGTCATCCCTCATCAGCTCCGCCGCCCGAGACGACATGTTGCGGAAGACCGCGTCTTTCACCGGCTCCCCGGCGGCTCTCAGCGCCAGGATCAGATCCTCCTTGGCGATCTCTTTCAGCAGATCTTGCAAGCCGCGGTCATCCACGCCCGCCAGATCGTCGAACACAAACATCAATTGCCGGACGGAATCCGCGAGTTCCGCATTACGCTCGGCCAGACTCGTGTTGAGCGCCTGCTCTGCCGTCTTGTCCAGACCATTCATCAAGTCCGCCAGAAATTTCACCCCGCCTAACTGCTGACCTTGCGGCTCAGCCGCAATCTTCAGTTCCGACTCGAGGACCGCGCTCAGTTCCTTGAGCACATCCGGCTGCACCTCCTCCATCGTCCCCAGGCGGTAGACAATATCCGCGCGCGCCGCCTCCGGGAGCTGCAAGAGAACTTGACTGGCCTGATCGGCTTCTAGATGCGCGAGGATCACTGCCGCGGTTTGCGGATGTTCGGCCGATACCATCCGGCCAAGGGCTTTTGAGTCCAGCCACTTCAAGGAATTTAGGCCGGCATACTCCTGGGCAGAGATCGTCGAAAGGATCTGGGTGGCTTTCTCTTGCCCCAGAGCCTTGGTGAGAATCTTCTTCAAAAAATCTTTGCCCTCGACCCCGTTGCCGGTTCCCGAAGACATGCTTCGGAACTCCCGCATCACCTCATCACG
>VBON01000045.1:0-4771 GCA_005877525.1 Nitrospirota bacterium | reverse complement strand
ATCCTTCGGTTCTAAATGCCTCATCACTTCGGCGGCGGCGTTCTCTCCCAAGGTGAACAGCAACACCGCGGCCTTTTCTTCTCCGCTCAGTTTCTTGGCCATGGCCGCGCTATTTCTCCTTCAGCCACTTTTTCACGACCAGCGCGGTTGACTGCGGATTTGTCCGGGCCATCTCGAGCGCGGCCGCCTGCGATGGTGACCCCAGCGCCGCCTCCAATTGCCCCACGGTCGCCGGCAGACTGCCCTGGGGGAACCCCAGCTGCGGCGCGGTGGAGAGCAGCCGGATCACGGGCCGCACGATAAACAGCACGATGAGCATTGCCAACAGTCCGAATAGGCCATAACGGATGTATTGGCCAAGCATCGGATTGGGAAGAGGAGTCGCTTCCCCGCCTTGTGCGCCCTCTTCCGCCGCCGAGGTATCAAAGGCCACGTTGAGCACCTGGATCTGGTCCCCCCGCTCCTCCGAATAGCCGACCGCTTTCTTCACCAGGTCCTCTAGCTTTTTCATCTCCTCGTCGCCGCGCGCAATGTACTTTCGGTTAACCTTGCCGTCCTTCGCTTCACTGACGACATAACTGCCGTCCACCAGGACCGCGGCGGAAAGCCGCTTGAGCGTGCCGACCGGTTCGATGATCCGGCTGACCGATTTATTGATTTCATAATTGATGGTCGCATTGGTTCGCACCGCGGAATTCGTGCTGCCTCCGGTTGTTTGGGTGGTCGTCTTGTCGGGCAAGTTGGAGGTGGTGCCCGCGATCCCGCCTTCGGTCTCCTCTTTCGCGTTGGTCTTCTCCTGTGAACGGTTTTCGCTGCGTACCACTTGGAAGTTCGGATCGTAGGCCTCTTCCGTGCGCTCGACCTTGCGAAGGTCCAGCAGGCTGGAGACCCGAACCACGGCCTTGCCCCTGCCGACAACCCGCTCCAGCATGCTCTGGACCCGACTTTCAAGGTCTTTCTCAATCGCCTGTTTCGTGTCGCCGTACGCGCCGCTCTGTTGGGCGGCCAGGTCCCCCGTCGGCGACGACAGGATCAATCCATGGGAATCGACCACCGTCACTTCTTGTGGTTGAAGGCCTTCCACGCTGCTCGCGACGAGGTGCGCGATCCCCTGGATTTGCCCCGCTGCCAGAGTCTTTCCGGCCCGAAGAGTGAGCACGACCGAAGCGCGCGGTCGGTCGCGCTGGTCCGCAAATAGACTGCGTTCGGGCACCACTAGGTGCACGCGCGCCCGCTCGACCTCCGCGAGTTGGGCGATGGTTCTGGCGAGTTCGCCCTGGAGCGCCCGTCGATAGTTCAGCTTCTGCACGAAATCGGTCATGCCTACCGACGTCCGGTCGAAAATCTCGAAGCCGACGCCGCCCCCTTGCGGCAGGCTTTGGCTCGCGAGCTGCATCCGGAGTTCATGGACCTTGTCGCTTGGCACCATAATGGTGCCGCCGTTGCCCTCCACGGTGTAGGGAATCTTCTGTTCCTTGAGTTTTGTGACAATCGCGCCCGCATCTTCGGGGCTGAGGTGCGAAAACAGCACCTGCATGTCGGGTTCCTGGCTCCATAAGTAGCCGGCCACGATCCCGCCGAGCGCGCCGCTGAGAAGTAGCACCACAAGAACTTGCCGCGCAGGCGGAAGCCCCCGAAATCCGTCCAGGAGTCGTTCAATCATGGATCTCTCCGTCTACTGGTTATAACTGCATCCGCATGATTTCTTCGTAGGCCCCCACGATCTTGTTCCGTACCTGCAGCATCAATTGAAACGAGACGTCGGCCTTCTGCAGCGCGATCATGGTCTCGTGCAGGTTCGTCGATTGACCGGTCAAAAGGGATTGCACCGAGACGTCTGCCTGGCTCTGGGCCTCGTTGATTTTGGCCAGTGCGTCTTTCAAGGTCGCGACGAATGTCTCGCCGCTGGCGCCGGCGGAAGAGGCGCCGGGAGTGACCGTGGAGAATTCCCCTGGATTGACGGGCGAGGGCGGAGTGATATGGAGGTCAGCCATGGCGTTACCTTCCGATATCGAGGGCCCGCTGGGCCATCGTCTTGGTAATGGTCATCGCCGTCACATTCGCCTCGTACGCCCGGGACGCGCCGATGAGATTTACCATCTCCTCAATCGTATTGATGTCGGGCATGAGGACATAGCCGTCGGCGTTCGCCTCCGGATTATGGGGCTCATACATCTGCCGGGGCGGGCGATGATCCTCGACCACTTTCACGGCCTTGACCCCCGGAGGTTCCGGCAAGCCGGAACGGTTCAGCAGCGTGCCGAAGGGCTGGCTTACGGTACGATCGGCGCGGATCAGCAGATCCCGGCGCCGATAGGGAGCCCCATTCACCGACTTCGTTGAGTTTACATTCGCCAGGTTGCTGGCAATGATATTCATCCGCCGCCGTTGAACCTCCAGACCGGAGGCGGAGAGGGCCAATGCCTTTTCGATTTCCATCAGCGAGCACCTTTCTTTCTCCTCCCGCGAGCTTCGGGAGATGTCATTCGTCTGTTACCCTCGGATCGCAGCCAGCAACCCTTGGTACTTCCGACTGAGAATCTGGCTGGCGGCGCTATAGAGAGTACTGTTGTCGTGCAAGGCCGCCATTGTTTTTTCTATAGAGACCGTATTTCCATCCAGGCCGAATGATGTCCGGGGGAGCTCCTTGAGCACGGGCGGTGACGTGCCATCTGCCTGCCCAGGCAGCGGAAAATGCCGCGGATGGGGAGCGGCATCGGTCGTGCTCACCGGCAGGGCACCGGTCCCGGGTTTCCCGATCGAAGCCAGAACCGACTGAAACTCCAGATCCTTGGCCTTAAAGCGTGGCGTTTCCTCGTTCGCGACGTTCCCTAAGAGAACCTGGTGCCGCTGCGCCATCAGATCCAGACTCCGCTCCAACATTTTCATGGTCGAGGTAGGGGGGATCAGGTCAGACATGGCTTTCGTCCTTTCTCGCTGGATGGCCGATGCACTCCCTGTACCAGCAATCTCTGTACCAACCAGAGCCACCTCCGCGGATCCGGCGCTTCATGGCATCAATATCCTCATGGCGGCTCAGCATGAGATGCGGTTCACAGACACCCCTGTGTCGCCCGGCAAAGATTGCCCGGTCGAATTTTCCTGGCCGCCCTCGATCTGTCGATACTCTCTCAGCTTGTTCCGGAGGGTCCTGATGCTGATCTCGAGAAGTTTGGCGGCATGCGTGCGGTTGCCCTTCACCCGCTCGAGCGTGCGCAAGATCAGGTCTCGCTCCATCTCCCAAATTGAAACCGGCGCGGCGCCATCCGCACCATCCGAATTAGAAACGATAGAACCGAGCCTCTGTGAAAGCTCTCCGCCCTCCGACGCGATATGCTCCGGTTCCAGCAGCGGGCCGTTCGACAGCAGCACGGCGCGTTCAATCACGTTTTCCAACTCGCGCACGTTCCCCTTCCAAATGCGGCGCAAGAGCAGCTGCTCTGTCTCGGCGCTCACTCCGGTCACCGCTTTCTGATTGCGGCCGGCGGATATCTGAACAAAGTGCGCCACCAACCCGGGGATATCTTGCAGTCGCTCGCGCAGCGGGGGAACCGTGATTGGAAACACGTGCAGGCGGTAGAACAGATCCTCGCGGAACCGTCCCGCCTCCACTTCTAGGCGAAGGACGCGATTCGTTGTGGCGATGATCCGGATGTCGACGGGGACGGACGATTTGCCTCCGAGGCGATCCACTTCGCGCTCCTGAATTACCCGGAGGAGTTTCGATTGTAATGCCAGATCCATTTCTGAGATTTCGTCGAGCAACAAGGTGCCGCCATGCGCCTGCTCGAATTTGCCCGGGCGGCGGGCGACGGCGCCGGTGAACGCCCCGCGCTCATAGCCGAACAACTCGCTTTCCAAGAGGCCGTCCGGCAGCGCCGCACAGTTCACTGCCACGAACGGCCGATGCGCGCGCGGACTGCGTCCATGGACATACCGAGCCAAGACTTCCTTGCCGGTGCCGCTCTCGCCTTGGATCAGAATCGTGGCCTGACTGATCGCGACGCCTTCGATGGTGTGCAGGATCCGCAGCATCGCGGGATCGTGTGCGATGAGTTGCACTGTCCGTCGGCCTAACACCGACGAGGCATGGCTGTCCAGGGATCCCAGTAGAGTGGATGCTGTGGCGCCGATTGGCTGAAGTTCCCCGTTCGGTGCGCCTTCCTGCACGGCGGTGTCCTCGCCTCGAGCGCCCTCTTCAAGGCGCCGGATCAGGGCCTCGACCGCTTCCTTATCAAACGGCTTCAGCAGGTAATCGGAGGCGCCACCCCGGAGCGCGTCAATGGCCGATTCCAGAGTCGCATACCCGGTGATCAACACGACGAGGGTGCCCGGCCACCGGCGCTTCACCTCGCGCAGCAAGTCCAAGCCGCCAAGTCGCGGCATACGAAGATCGGTCAAGACCAACCAGACCGCTTGCTGCTCGAGGAGCGCAAGCGCTTCATGCCCGTCCCTTGCGACGACGACCGGATGACCGGTCCGTGTCAAAACCTCACCAAGAGCGGTGCGCATGCTGGGCTCATCATCCACGACGAGTATCGGGAGGGAGTCAGAATGTGGGTGCTGTGCCATGAATCGCTTTCGCTCCATTCTGTTGTGAAAAAATCAAGGTAAAGGCGCTGCCCTTTCCGACTTCGCTTTCGACGTCGATCGATCCTCCATGCGCCATCATGATGTTATGCGCGATGGCCAGACCTAAGCCGGTGCCGTCGGGGCGCGTGGTAAAGAATGGATCGAACAGCCGGGATCGATCTTCAACGGCAATGCCTCG
>VBON01000044.1 GCA_005877525.1 Nitrospirota bacterium | reverse complement strand
TGGGAGAGGAGGCCGCCGGAGAGGCACAGTCCGCAGGTGCCGGCCGTCAGCCGGGCGACCCGGGCCAAGGCTTCTCGCCGTCCGATCCTTATACTCATGGCATCCATAAGTAGAGGAATTGCGGCGAGGCCCCGTGCATGAGGTTCATGAGGTCGAACCGCGCAAGCGCCTCGAGTCCGCCGGGGCCGTTCGCGAGAGAATAGATGTTGTTGCGGTACGCCTCAGGACGCGCGTACATGATGACACGCGCATCGGTCACGCCGGCCAGCTTCTTCGCCGCGGCTATGCCGTCATCCAGGTAGCCGACCTGATCGACCAATCCTAACTGCAGGGCCTGTGGTCCGGTCAACACGCGACCATCTGCGATCACCTTGAGTTGGTCAGCCGGCAAGGACCTTCCCTTCGAGACCACGTCTAGAAACCGCGAAAAAAATCCGTTGATCATGCTCTGAAAGATGGCCCGCTCGTCTTCGGTCATCGGCCTGAACGGCGAGCCGATGTCCTTCTTCGCTCCTGACTTGATGGCCGAGGCCTCCACGCCGATCTTCTGCAGCAGGCCTTCCGCACTCACCCGCAACATAATCACACCCACGCTGCCGGTGACGCTGGTCGGATGAGCAATGATGCGGTCACCCGTCACCGCAATGTAATAACCGCCGGAGGCGCCAAGGTCCATGATGACCGCCACGACAGGAATTTTGCGCTTCTCCTTAAAAGCCATGATCTCATGATAAATAATGTCCGACGCCGTGACCGTCCCGCCGGGACTATTGATCCTCAGGAGGAGCGCCTTGATACGATCGTCCTCGGCCGCGAGCGTCAATTCCTCTTTGATGCGCGCTACAAGGTCATCGTCGCGGTCCCACACCGCCCCGTCCTTCCCTTCGGAGATGATCCCTGAGATGCTCACCACCAAGATCTTATCGGCGGCCGTGCCCTGCACGGTCTTCTCGCGGAGCGGCATTTTCTGCGGAAACAATGAGAGCGACACGCATCCAGTGAAAAAAATGGAAAGTGTTAGGAAGGCCAGAAACATATGCAGCGAGAGAAAGTGATATTTGCGGCCCTTCGAGAGGCGCAGGGCGATCGGTCGGTAACTGACGCTAAAAATCCGTTCGAGCTGAGCTTGTTGCAGCACTACCTTGTTCTCTTCTTCTGGTGTCATGCTCGTGCTTTGTGCATCATATCGGTAAATCGTTTGAACAGGTACGCGGCATCGTGGGGACCAGGGGAGGCTTCCGGGTGGTACTGGACCGAAAACATCGGAATGTCCAGACAACGCAGGCCTTCCACCGCATCATCGTTCAGGCTGGCATGGCTCACTTGCACAGGTCCATACGGCGTCGGCCATGCTTCCCCCTTGGCCGGAGCCATCTCCTCGCTGCCGGCCCGAACCGCGAAGTTGTGGTTTTGTGTTGTAATCTCGACCCGGTTTGTCTCAAAGTTCAGGACGGGGTGATTTCCTCCATGGTGCCCGAACTTCAACTTATACGTTTGCAATCCTATTGCAAGTCCAAGTATTTGATGGCCTAAACAAATTCCAAAAATAGGTCTCTCGCCAAGCAGTTCTGCTACCGCTTCGACGGCATAGGGCACTGCTTCCGGATCTCCAGGTCCATTGGAGAGGAAGATCCCGTCGGGATTGAGCGCCAACGCCGCATCCGCGGTCGTTGAGGCCGGCACGACGGTCACGTCGCAGCCTTCATCCACGAGGCGCCGCAAAATATTGTACTTGATTCCGAAATCGAAGGCTACGACCTTGAAACGTCCCTCACTCTTTCCCCTCCAGGAAGAGGCGTTGCCACCCCACACCCCGCTATCTTCGGTCCAGCGATACGCCGTAGAGCAGGTCACCTCGCGGACGAGATCACGGCCGATGATGCTGGGTGCCTGCCGGGCCTTCTGCACGGCGCGGTCGGCACCAAGGTCAAGGTGCGAGATACATCCTTGCTGGGATCCATGGTCCCGAAGATGTGTTGTGAGGGCGCGGGTATCGATACCCTGGATGCCGACGATGTCCTGAGAGGCCAGATACTCCTGGAGGCACTGGCGACTTCGCCAATTGCTGGAGATCCGACAGGCTTCCTTCACGATGAAGCCGGCCAGCCAAGACTGTCGCGATTCCATATCTTCGGGGTTGATGCCGTAGTTTCCGATGTGCGGATACGTCATTGTCACCATCTGCCCACGATACGAGGGATCGGTCACAATCTCTTGATAACCGGACATCGCGGTGTTGAAAACCACTTCCCCCGTCGTTTCGCCGGTAGCGCCGAAGGCAGTGCCCTTAAAGACGGTTCCATCGGCGAGGGCGAGAATCGCCGGCTTCATCTGCTCCATTTGCGCACCTTCACGCACATAAGGGCAATGCCAAGACCGAGGTTCAGGACATAGAGCGTGCGAGCAATCTGGTGACCCAAGAAGAAATCCCGGTACGCCTTCTGCTTAACGACCGTGTCCTGTGCACCAAGCGCTTTCTCCTGGAGAATCATCATGTGAGGATTCCACACAAGCGCGAGATACACGGCAACGGCCAGCATGGTCCCGAAGAGTATGAGCTCTGCGTGCTCAATCTGCGTTCTCAACTGGCGCGCTGCGCGCACGCGCGTTAGGGTCCCGATAACGATAAGCCCGGCCGAGAACAACACGATGCGGTCATATCCTTGGAAGACGCGAGTCAACATGCGTCCGCCGCTCTCCATGCCTATGGTATTAAACACAGCCGGAATCACTGCGGCGATGATGATCATGAGCCCGCCGACCCAGGCAGACAGGGCCAACAGTTCCACGCACTGCGCCACGAGCACAACCTTTTTCATCTTTCACAGTCACCTTCAGCGGCTTCCTGTCGCTCTCATACGACGCGGAGCCTGCCGGGCATGGAATAAGGTTCCTTACTTGTTCAGGATGACTACACGCGGTGCTCAGCATCGGACATAGCAGACGAATAGACCTCTCTCCCGCTCACGAGTGTCTTCACCACTCGTCCTTTTAACTTCCACCCGCCGAACGGCGTGTTACGCCCTTTCGATTGGAACTGGTCCGGATCCACGATCCATTGAGCATCCGGATCGACGATCGCGATGTCGGCATCGGCACCCATCGCCAGCGTGCCCTTGGCAAGGCTGAAGGCGTTTGCCGGCCCGCTTGTCAGCGACGCCACCATGCGCTCGAGCGTCAAGACACCTTCCTCCACCAAGAGCAGGGAAAGTCCCAACGCTGTCTCGAGACCGACGATCCCGAACGGCGCATATTCGAACTCCCGGTTCTTTTCATGCGCAGCATGAGGGGCGTGATCGGTTGCGATTGCGTCGATAGTGCCGTCCTTCAGTGCGGCCTTGATGGCCTCCACATCTTTGCGCGTGCGCAGCGGCGGGTTCATTTTGGCATTGGTATTGAACTCCCGGATCGCTTCCTCGGTGAGAGTGAAGTGATGCGGACAGGCCTCAGCCGTCACCCGAACCCCCCGGGCTTTTGCCGCTTGCAGCATCCGGACCGATCCCGCCGTGCTCACGTGCGCCAAGTGCAGCCGGCCTCCCGTCAGTTCCGCCAGTTCAATGTTGCGCGCCACCATTACATCTTCGGCGGCAGACGGAATTCCCTGCAGGCCCAATTCCGTCGCGACCAATCCTTCGTGCGCCACGCCCCCATCCGAAAGATGCTTGCATTCACAATGGTCGACGACGGGCAGATTGAAGGCGCGGGCATATTCGAGCGCGCGGCGCATGACCATGCTGTTCATGACAGGTTTGCCGTCGTCCGAAACCGCCACACACCCGGCAGATCGCAGGTCGCCATACTCGGCCAGTTCCTTGCCCTCGGATCCCTTCGTGATCGCGCCGATCGGAAATACATGAACCGAGTCCGGCCGTTTCGCGCGGTCCAGAATGAACTCCGTAACCGCCCTCGTATCATTCACGGGATTCGTGTTCGGCATGCAGCAGATCGACGTGAAGCCACCCGCTGCCGCGGCGGCCATGCCAGTCTTGATGGTTTCCTTATACTCAAAGCCCGGCTCGCGCAGATGGACGTGCAGGTCCACAAATCCTGGGAGAATGTACTTTCCATAGGCATCCAGTACCTCGATGCCCGCCGGCGCGCTCAGATCGCGGCCGATGGCGGCGATCTTGCCGTCTTGTACCAAGACGTCGGCAGGACCATCTATACGTCCCGGGTCTATCACGCGACCGTGGCGGATGAGAAGACTCGCGTTACCGGAGCTCATTTGCCTCCCGACAGCAGATAGAGCACCGCCATTCGCACGGCAACCCCGTTCGTCACTTGATCGAGAATAACCGAAGAGACACTGTCTGCGACTTCAGCGGAAATTTCCACGCCGCGATTGATGGGTCCGGGATGCATGACCAGCACATCCGGGCTGGCCATGCGGAGTCGCTCCGGTGTCAGGCCGTAGCAGGTCGCATACTCGCGGATGCCGGGAAACAAGGCGATCCCTTGGCGCTCGAGTTGCAGCCGGAGCATCATGATTACGTCCACGCCGGCCAGGGCTTCGTCAAGATTGTAAAAGACCGAGACCCCGAGGTGCTCAATGTCGCGCGGGATCATGGTGGGCGGGCCGGCGATGCGGACCTCGGCGCCGAGCTTCGTAAGCGCGAAGATGTTGGAACGGGCCACGCGGCTATGGCTGATATCGCCGATGATCGCGACTCGAAGTCCTCGAAATTCGCGCTTCTTTTCGCGGAGCGTGAATAGATCCAGCAGCGCCTGCGTCGGATGCTCGTGGCCGCCGTCGCCTGCGTTGATCACCGATGCCTGGAGCGCCCGAGCGAGAATATGGGGGGCTCCCGCGGCCGGATGTCTCAGCACGATGAAATCGGCGCGCATCGCCTGAATATTGCTCGCGGTATCGAGAAGCGTTTCACCCTTGACCATGCTGCTCGTAGAAGTCGTGAAATTGATGACGTCTGCGCTCAAACGCTTGGCTGCGAGCTCGAACGACGTGCGGGTCCGCGTGCTGGGCTCGAAGAAGAGATTGACCACGGTCTTGCCGCGCAACGTCGGGACCTTCTTGATATCACGGCCGGAAACTTCTTTGAACGAATCGGCGGTCTCGAGGATCAGAGTGACTTCTTCGACCGAGAGGTCCCGCATTCCCAGCAGGTCTTTGCGCTTCAGACTCATGGCGAGATGATCACCACCCGATCCGGTTCGCCTGTTTCCTCCAGAAAAACTTCTACCTGTTCATTCAGCGCGGTCGGCAGGTTCTTGCCCACGTATGTCGCCTTGATGGGCAATTGCCGATGCCCGCGATCCACGAGCACCGCCAATTGAACCTCGCTGGGTCGCCCGAGATCGATGAGGCCATCCATTGCGGCGCGGATCGTCCGGCCGGTGAAT
>VBON01000043.1 GCA_005877525.1 Nitrospirota bacterium | reverse complement strand
CTCCACCGCACCGGGCGGCCGCAGCCAGTCCGTCCTGAACTTCTCAGGCGGCGCCGGCACCGGTACTTTTTCACCCTCCTTTTGCTGTTCGTAGTATTCGTAGACGGCCTTACCCATCGACCAGACGGATTGCTTCAGAAACTGCCGCCGGCCGTTGTCGGGTGTTTCCGCCATTTTCCTTTAGTCACCCATTACGCCGGCCGCCCGGAGCTTGTAGACTTCGATACAGCGATCGCATCCACCATACTCCGGATCCCATCCCGGGTGGTTTTCCCTGATGTAATCGAGCACGCCGGATTCCACGTCCTCATTAAGATTCTCGACCCAATGATACGTGGGGAAACCACACAGGGGACACGGGAAACCCGGTAAGAGCATGACTTTCTTGCGTTCAGGGATCTCCGTTCCGTCAATCTCGATCGCGCGATCCAAGATCTTTAGCGTGTCCGTAGCCATATCGATGAGTTCCGGATGCGTGAAGAACTCGGTCGACCAGAGACCTTCAAAGACGGAAACCAGTTGCGTGCCGGGAATCTTACGATACCAGGTTGAAAATTCGTGAAAGCGCTGTTCCTTGGGAAGGACCGGCTCCTTGCCTATCCTGGTCAGGCGACTGTCAATACTCAGGCACCACAACACACGATACCGCGCAAGGATTAGACTCTCTTCGCCGGGGCTGTTTCCCACCTTGATGTCCGGGTCATACAGAAAGGCAGGATCCAACATATCCTTGATGTGATACAGCTCATGCCGGCAGAACCGCGCCAAGGCCGGATCATAGAAGCGACGCGGCAGGAGTTTGATACCTATCCCCTTTTGCCCTTTGGCTTCAAACTTCTTGGCCAAATCCTCTTCGATCGTCCCCCATTTTCTCATCAGGTCGACGGATTCTTGGTCCTCCTTCAGAACACCACGGACGAGGGTAATGCCGATGCGATCACGAAGCTCCGGGAACTCGTCGAAGGTTTCGCGGATGATTTCCGCAAAGCCCCAGTGCCCAAAAAGATACTGGTAAAGCTTCTGGAATTCCGGCTCCCGGTCGTCCAGGGGAAAGTTCTCGTAGATCGGATCGGCGAGCTCATGAAACTCTTTGTAGAAGGTCGGATCGCCTTCCCGTTCGGTTTTTTCCATGAACGCGTCGATCACTTCTTGGATGAGCGCCGGCTGAAACCGCAACTCCATTTTCAGGCCTCCTTGACTTGCCTTTTTTCTATCCGTTATGATCGTCGTAACCCTTAATTATAGGTAGGGGCTGGGCAGGTTTGCAAGCTTCAGAAGCGCGCAAAGGAAACAGATGAATACCGATTCGGCCGCCTCCAACGCAGAAACCTCCCTGTCCGCTCCGACAACGGCTGGCACAGCCGCCTCAGTCGATTGCAGCCCATGGTGGAGAGCCGGCGCGAGGGAACTACGGGTGTTCCGGGGCCATCACGATCCGATCTGGGCGGTGGCCTACCATCCGAGCGGCACCATGGTGGCCAGCGGAAGCGTCGACCACACCATCCGTCTTTGGGAGATCGAAACCGGACGCATGCTGAAGATCCTGCGGGGCCATACCGACAATGTGCGTTGTTTGGCCTTTTCTCCAGATGGAGCATTACTCGCGAGCGGCTCCACGGATCGCACGATTCGTTTGTGGAATCCGAAGACCGGCGAGTTCTTGCGGATGCTGTTCGGGCGCTACGACCACGCCGTGCACTCCCTGTCCTTCTCGCCGGACGGGCTGATGCTCGCACGCGGCAATGAGAACAAGGACGTCAAAATCTGGGAAGTCGCCACCGCGACCGAGTTGCTCTCGCTGCTCCCACGAGATGTCTACGACCAGCATTGGAACATCATCACAGCCTTTTCTCAGGACGGCCGGCTTTTGGCCAGTGGCAACGACGTCGGAGGCATTACGCTGTTTGAAGTGCTCCCCAGCGGGCAAGAGATCTGCAGGTTGGACGGGCATAAATCCGATCCGTTTGAAGGGACCGTCGAGCGCCGCGGCTTTTGGGTCGCGGAGCAGGAGGGATGGGCGCAGGCCTTTGACAATTGGATCGGGGGCATCGCCTTTTCACCCGACGGTAGCTTCTTGGTCAGCGGCAGCAGGGACAACACGATGAAGTTCTGGGAAATCCCGAGCGGTAAGTTGATGCGCACTGTCAAAGCACATTCCGGCTGGGTACGCGCCGTCACGTTTTCACCGGACGGCAAGGTTCTGGCCTCCTGCTCGGACGATACCTCGATTAAATTATGGGATGCCGCTACCGGCCGGCTGATCCGCACGCTCAGAGGGCATCGCGAACCGGTGCGTGCTATTGCTTTTTCTCCGGATGGGCGTCGCCTGGCAAGCGCGAGCCTGGACCGCACCGTGAAGCTTTGGGAAGCAGGAGAGATGCCGCTGCAGGCGGCTGTACGATAACGTTCTGTCTGTCTTCCTGAACCGGAGCAAAGGATCGCAATAGACCCTTCACTTCATTCAGGGTAGCAACTTAATTCTTATCCTCCCTAGCCGTTCGCCCCTTTTGAAATTCCATAACGCTTACATTTTTCCCAAAGGGCTTTTCGCGAGACGCCTAGAATCCGGGCCGCTTCCGTCTTGTTGTCTTGCGTCTTCTCCAATACTTTAAGGATGTACTGCCTCTCGAACTGCTCCCGCGCGGCTGCCAGATCCTCCACCCTCAGACCGATTTCTCCCGCCATCAGATGGGTTTCCTCGCTGCAGAATCCACACGTCGCTTGTGGTCGGCCGCCGAGGTACGGACATGAAGGAAATCCGCACAGGTCCCAGGGCTCCACGTTTCCCGCATGATTGCTGAGGGTGACCGCCCGCTCGATGGTATTCTCCAATTCGCGAACGTTTCCGGGAAAAGAATAACGCAGAACCATTCCCTTGGCCTCCTCGGAAAGAGTCCCGCGCCGCTTGCCCATCCGGTTGCCAAATTTCTCCAGGAAATGTTCGGCCAACAGAAGGACATCCTCCTTTCGATCCCGTAACGGCGGCAGATAGACCGGTACGACAATGAGCCGATAGTACAAGTCTTCCCGAAAGCGTCCCGACTGGACCTCCTTCTTCAGGTCACGCTGTGTCGCGCACACAAGCCGCACGTCCACTTCAATCGTCGACGTGCCGCCGACCCGCTCGAATTGCCGTTCTTGTAAGACCCGCAACAGCTTGACCTGCACGACCTGAGAGATTTCCCCAATCTCGTCCAAAAAGAGCGTGCCATGGTGCGCGAGCTCAAAACGGCCCTTGCGCTGGCGGAGCGCCCCCGTAAAGGCTCCCTTCTCATGCCCGAACAATTCGGTTTCCAGCAGCGACTCCGGCAGCGCAGCGCAACTGACTCTGATGAAGGGACCCTCCCGCCGTGAGCTATTGTGATGGATGGCATTCGCGACGACTTCTTTGCCGGTGCCGCTTTCCCCGATAATCAGGATCGTCGAATCGGAGGGAGCCACCAATTTGATCTTCTCCAGGACTTCACGCATTTTTTCGTTCTTGCCGAGAATCCCTTTGAAACTGAAACGCCCTTCCAATTCTTCGCGGAGCGATCGATTCTCATCCTCCAGTTCCAACATCTTCACCAGACGCTTCACGATCAACAACAGCTCATCCATGGAAAAGGGCTTCGTAATATAGTCGTACGCGCCCATTTTCATCGCTTCGACGGCGGTCTCCACAGATCCGTGAGCGGTGATGACAATGACGCCGGTGCGCGCAGACACTTCTTTGCAAGTCTGCAGCACCTGCAAGCCATCCAAACCAGGAAGACGAAGATCGGAGATGATGATGTTGAACTGCTCCTTCTTAATGCAGTCCACGCCTTCCGAGCCGGTCGCCGCGACCTTGACCTGATAGCCTTCGGCCTTCAGGGCATCGGCGATCGAGATCCGCATCAGGGGCTCATCATCGATGATAAGGATGCGCGGCTGGCTCATTGCTCAGGCCTCCCGGCCGACGGGAACACGGAGGTGGATCGCTGGAAGCCGCACGGTAAAGAGGGTGCCTTTGCCGATCTGGCTCCGCACCTGAATCTCTCCTCCGTGGCGCTGGACGATGCCCAAGCTGACGGAGAGCCCAAGCCCTGTCCCCTCGCCTTGGCCCTTGGTCGTGAAGAACGGATCGAAGATCTTCGGCAGCACGTCGGCGGCGATACCGCAGCCCGTATCTGCGACCTCGATGACGCAGGCAGCCTCATCTTTGAGCGATCGCACCGTCACGACGCCCTCTCCCTTGATGGCCTGTACCGCGTTCAAGATCAAATTCATCATTACCTGCTCAATCATGTGGCCGTCGGCCAGAAGCAGCGGAAGCTCGCTTCCTAGCTCCTTGCACAGACGAACGCCGCTGCTTTCGAAAGCATAGTTCGAGAGCGCCAGCACGCGCTCGATCAACGGGTTCACTTCCGTAGGAGCAAGTGACGGGTCATGCTGCTGCGAGAAATCCAGGAGTTGGCGCACGATCTTTTGGACCCGGCGCAGCCCGTCCTCCATTGAGACCAGATATTCCGATTGGCGCTCGGAGGAAATCGTGCCCTTGCGCAAATTGTAGAGACAATTGAGAATCCCTCCCAGGGGATTATTGATTTCATGCGCCACCCCGGCGGACAGTTTGCCGATCGAAGCGAGTTTCTCGGCATTGAGCACCTGCTGTTCGAGCTGTTTCTTCTCGGTGATGTCCCGCGCAATCCCCAACACACCCATGATCGCGCCATTATTATCATGTAATGGCGACACGCTCACCAGAGCTGTCCGCAACTCGCCAGCGCCCGTGATCAGCTCCACCTCGTACGCCTGCTTGGTGCCGATATCGAGCGTCGCGCGCAGGCGCTTCCCGCGATGCCGGCGCGACATGAGTGACAGGTAGGGGCGGCCGAGCAGATCTTCCTTGCGGTACTTCCAGATCTCCACCTTGCTGTTCACGTATGTAAAGCGCTGATCTAAATCGAGCGTATAGATGACATCGTTCGCGTTCTCCAGCAGGTTTTCGAGATAGGTCTTGGTCTCGGCGATCTCGCGAGTGCGCTCCACAACCTTCAACTCCAGGGCCTCACTGTACTCCTGCAGTTGGCGCTCCAAATGCTTGCGCTCGGTAATATCCCGCAACTGTACCATCAGAAACATCATCGTTCCCGTGTGAATGCTGGTCAAGTCGAGCTCCATGGGCACCGGCCGACCTGCGCGATCAAAGACCTTCACCTCCACCGTCGGCGTCTTGCGCGCTCCGCCGAGGATCTCCGTCATGAGCGCCGACACCGCTGGCTGATCTTTCGGCAGGATCAAATCCAGAAAGCGCCGCCCCACCAGCTGCTCTTCCGGATATTTGAGGACCGTCTCCTGCCGCCGGTTCACCGCCACGATGCCACCGCCGGGGTTCACCATCAGGACGGAATTTCGTCAAAAAGAATTTTGTATCGTTCCTGAGACTCCACCAAATCCTTCGTCCGCCGCGTCACCTCCTGCTCAAGACCTTCGGTATGGCGGCGGACCTGAGCTTCCAAGGCTTTCCTGGCCGTAATGTCGCGGACGAAGGCTCGCGTATACACAAGGCTGCCACTGCCGAGATCGAACAGCACGGTGGTACGGATTTCTACGTCGAGGCGGACGCCTTCTTGCGTCAAGAACACCGTTTCCAGCGACCCTCGGCCCTCCGACTTCAGTTGAAGAAGATAGTTCTGAACGGCTTTCCGGCATTCCTCAGGCACGATCTCCCACAGCTTTTTCTGCGCAATCTGCGTTTGGGTATATCCCAGCTTTTCAATGGCCGTCGTATTGATGTGGACGAATCGACCATCCTGGTCCAGCTGGAGAATCATCTCCGGGGAGTTCTCGATGAGGTCGCGATAGCGCTGCTCCAGCCGGCGGGTCTCGGCCAGCTGATGCTCGAGATCCTGAAAGGAGCGGCTTAAGTTAGACGCCATCTGGTTGAAGGCCTCCGCCAGCTTCTCGATCTCATCGTCTGTGGTGATCTCCAACCGTTGGTCGAGATCGCCCCGTCCAATGAGCACCGCCCGCTCTTGAAGGACCTGAATCGGACGGACGATCCTCCGCGCTAGGAACCGGCCGCCAAGCAGCATGAGGAGAAACACGGCCACGGCCCCTGCCGAAACCTTCTTCAAGAGTTGTCTGAGCGGCGCATAGGTCTCCGTGGGATCCTGGCGCACGAACCCGATCCACTGAATTCCTCCTCCTCCCAGACTCTCCTTCGCCAATGGAGTCTGAAACCGCACAGGGGCAAAGCCTACAATCGCGTTCTGCCCACCATGCCCGTCATCCTCCGCAATGACCCATCCGGCACGTGGCTGCGTGATCTGGCGCATCAGAGGCGTATTAATGGTATGGCGGTCGGGGGAGAGAATCGGGCAGATCAGCGGCTTTCCCGCCGAGTTTAGAAGCATGGCGTGCCCATGCTCGCCCAAGCGCACTTCCTGAATGGCCTTGAAAAGTTCATCAGGTCTTAAGCGTACATTCACAGCCCCGACTGCCTTCTGCTGAGCATCATCGAGAATGGGCGCCGACACTTCCAGCACGTAGTGTCCCAGCCCTTGGTCGAAGATAAGATCGCTGACGTAGACTTGGCCGCTGCCGCCATTGTAGGACGCCTGCCACCACAGACTCTTGCTCTGGTCGTACCCCGCCCGAGGGCTGGAGCTCACCACAAGAGCGCCC
This sequence comes from Nitrospirota bacterium, assembly GCA_005877525.1. Lineage (GTDB taxonomy): Bacteria > Nitrospirota > Nitrospiria > Nitrospirales > NS-4 > NS-11. The sequence goes on along the minus strand of VBON01000043.1, from coordinate 1,034 downwards.
TGACTGTCCGCGATCAAAATCGAAATGTACTCCCCTTTGCGTATGCGGACCCAATCGATCAAATAGTCGGTCGCCATCTTGTTGACGAAGTCCGGAAACCGATCAGGATATTTCCTGGCATTCCAGCGACCTTCCCATTCCTGAACCATCCTGCGAATGGCCGGCAGACTCCGCCCCACATAGCTCCGATTGGAATCGATGGCAGACGACCTCACGATCGGAATCGTAGCGAGTTGTCGCGCTTCACTGATTTTTTGGGTAACTTGAAGCTCGACCTTGCCGGCGGCTTCGATCGCGATTTGCTGGAAATCCCGGCCCGTCGTATCCAGGATGGTCCGCCGTTCCTCATACCATGTGATGAAAACGGAAAAAATAAGTGGTAACAGCCCGATCATGGCCATCGCGGTGATGACCCGGCGCTGTAGGCTATGGTGGCGGTAAAATAGACGTTTCAACACAGTGTTACCGTTTCGTTACATTCTCTGTAGCCTAACACAGAATGTCAAGGAGCATGCAAATGGGGTTATTCGCCGACTCTCACCAGGAGGCCTTTGTCCTTGCAGACGGAAAACATCATGTGAAACCAGAGAATCAAGCCCGAGAGGTAGACGGCGTTCAGTCCTGAGGCCCAGGCAAGCTCGGCCCCCGGGAAGGTCCCCGTCGTTATGACTGCTCGCATGCCCTCAAAAACGTGCGCGGCAGGGTTTATCCAGGCAATGGTCTGAAGCCACGGCGGCAGGACATTCATGGGATAGAAAACGCAGGAAATGGGCTGGAATAAAAATACCAACCCCCATGCCAGCACCTCGACCTCCTGCCCATAGCGCATGATGAGTCCGGTCGTCAAAACCCCGATACACCAACCGGTCACGATGAGGTTCAGAAGGAAAGGAACGAGGGAGAGTCCGAGCACAAAGACGTTGAAGGAGTAAAATAACAGCGCCGCCATCACGGTGACACACGAAACCACCACGACCTTTCCAATGCTCAGCAGCATAGTGGCTGCGAGAAACTCACTGGGTTTCAGCGGGCTC
>VBON01000051.1 GCA_005877525.1 Nitrospirota bacterium | reverse complement strand
TGTTGAACGTGGACGACATAATCGCCCACCTTCAGCTCTTCAACCGATTTCAAAAATACGGCGCCTTTGGAGGTCGTCGGGCTCTTGTGGCGGGTGCCTTTTGCGAATAATTCGTCCTCGGTTATCACGGCGAGCGGCGGAAGCGTTGGTTCCCAGGTACCGGTCAGCTTGATGAGGCCTCCGGAAATCTCGCCTTCTACTAATGCATACGGAGCGCGCGCACCGACCGCCGTGATTGACGTCCCTCGCAGCGGTTCCGCGGGCAAATCGTATTCCTGAAACAGCGAACACAAACGGTCCACCTGTCCACGGCTTCGCGCCACGATCGTCACCGGGCCTATCGAGCGCAGGGCCTCAAGGTGCGGAATCGTTTCGGTGAACGGCCGGCCCTTGACACCGATGCCGATGGCCTGGGGCCGCCGAGTCTCAAATCTGAACACCGCGGAAGCCTTCGACGGCTGATCCTCGGCAGACAGAATGGCATCCAGCGTGATCACCGAACGCGCTCCGCCCGCTTCCATCAGTTCCGTAAGAGGTAAAAATAACTCACTTGGAGGAGACAGAGGCCCCGCCGAATTGTCCCGTTCGGCATAGACCGTGGCCACCTCAGAGAGAAATGCCTCTGCGCGTTGCCTTAGCTCAAGCGGTTCGTCAGCCACGAGCAAGGGCGGTTTCGGAAAATAGTCAAGCAGCGTGTCCATGGTCGGATAGGTTGCCGGCGCTCGCCATTCCGCGTCGGGCTCAAGTGGATCCGCAGCATGAGCCCCTTCACGCAGCAATTCCCGTGCCGGCAAGACGCGAAGCTCAGAAGCCCGGCCCGTAGATTTTTGGGTCGACGGGTCAAAGGGACGCAAGGTCTCGACTGTATCGCCCAAAAATTCTATCCGGTGCGGGGCGGCCTGACCGGAGGAAAACAGATCGATGATTCCGCCTCGCACCGCGAACTCTCCCGGAGCCTCGACTGCCGACACTCGCCTATATCCAAGCCGCAACAATCGGGTGATAAATTCCGTGCGTTCAATGGTGCTTCCGGCACTCAAGGTGAGGGTGGCTTCGCGAAGAGCGTGTTGGGGAAGGAGGCGTTGAAGGAACGCCGGCACGGATGTAACGAGGAGAGATCCCTGATCCGTGGGTAGTCGATCGAGCACGCTCATGCGCGCACCGATCACCTCGGCTGGAGGTGGACCGGAGGCGTACGGCAACTGTCCCCATTCCGGGAAGAAGCGGATCCGATCCGCGGAAGCGCCGAAGAGCTTATGGAAGAAGACCAAATCAGCGCACAGATCTTCGGCGGACTCCTCGGTAGGCGCCAAGATCACCATGGAGCGATGCTTGTCCGGCAAGGAAATCGCCAGGGCTGAGAGCACCAGACTCTTGGCCGACCCCGCCAACCCAAGCAGTGCGATGGGGCTGTGCTTGGCCTCGATAGCTCCGAGAATGGGGTCGACGAATGAGGACCATCGAGCAGGGAGTACGGGATGAGCTGTGGCGATCATCAAGAAAGCTTTTGAATTCGCTCCATGAGTATGGTCGTAGAAATATCCGGTATCAGTGGGATGGACAGGACCTGTCCTCCCCGCCCTTCCACAATGTCTCGGCCCACGATACGATCGAGCGGCCAGTCGCCGCCCTTCACCAGAACGTCGGGTTGTAGAACCTGAATGAGGTCGTGAGGATCCGGGGCATTAAAAATCACGACGTGGTCCACACAGCTAAGAGCGGAGAGGACCTCCGCTCGTTGCGATTCGGTGATCACGGGACGTCCGGATTTGATCCCCCGCACGGATGCGTCGCTATTGAGTCCCACGACCAGGCAGTCCCCCAGCTTCCTGGCTTGCTGAAGAAAGCGGATGTGACCGACGTGGAGGAGATCGAAGCAGCCGTTGGTAAACACGATGCGCTCTCCGCGACTTCGCCGCCGCTGAACGACTTCCGAAAGCTCCGGGGCGGTGAGCAGTTTCTCAGGCATTCGTCCGGCTCAAACCACGACTGTGCAGATGAGCCAATGGATACCTGTCAAACCCGGAGAAGCCTCAGTAGGCCGGTATCTTTCATGTAGTCTGGTGAAGGGAGGCTCCAAACGACCGTCTGTCACAAGTCATGGAATAATGATAAACAGCGCCCTCCCTGAAGTCAAACCACACGAACCGGGGCAGCAGAAAGCGATGGCCATTGCCTCTGCTGGTGCCTTTGCCTAGAATACAACACACGATAGCATCGTGTTTGAAACGGGGTGGGCGGGTGCAATGGCAAACGGAATTCGGTTTGAACGTTTGACGGGTAAAGGCCACCATTATCCCGTACTGCTTCATATCGGCAGTACGTATGCCCCTGTCACGGAAGCGACCGTCAATGAACTGAAAGGCCAGACGTTATTGCCGGGGGAACGGTTTCTCGAAATCTTTGTGGAGAAAGTCGGATACTCGAATTATTTAAAGGAGCGAATCCGAGCTGAGCTTAGAAAAACGGGAGACCCTATTACGCAGGCGACCGTGCTGCAAGGCATTGTACGCGATTTGTAAAACCATACACCTATTCTTGCAGGTCAGTGGGGGATAGCGCCCATCCTGATGAGATCTCCGCGAATGAGGATTTTCTTGTCGGGTCGTTCCTCATGCTGATATGCAAGTTTTAGAAAGCTCAGGGCGTCTTCCTTTTTCCCCTCTGCGAGCTTCGCCAACCCCAAGCCGTGGAGCGCGTGGCTGTCATTCTCACCGTATTGTACCGCCTTGGTTAAAGCTTCTGCCGCTTCCGAAATCTTGTGTTGTTTGTAATAGAGCCAGCCGAGTTTAGAATAAGCATCGGCAAAGTTGGGAGCGATCTGCGTCGCGGCCTTAAATTCAGCAATTGCCTCAGCCAGGCGACCCTTCGTTTCCAATAAGCCTCCCAGGGCGTATCGGGCGAGAGCATCGCGTGCATCTAGGCGTACCGCCTCCTTATAGGCTGTGATTGCCGGTTCGAACCGTCCCTGCTCAGCGAGGACAAGCCCCAGATTGTAATGGGCAAAAGCCTCGGCAGGATTCAGTTTAAGCGCCTCACGAAACTGTAGAATCGCAGACTCCAGATTGCCTTGGCTGTGATACGCCGATCCAAGATTTAAGCGCATTGTTACATTCTGAGGGGCAAGCCGAACCGCATCGCGATAGTTTCGAATGGCAATATCAAACCGATCCATTGCCTGATGGGCCTGCCCTTGAAAGTAATGAGCGTATGCGTTTTCGGGATCGAGACGAATTGTTTCCTTATATTCGCGGATTGCCGATTCGAGTTCGCCGATTTGGGCCAGGGTGACACCCAGAAATAGATGAGCTCCAGCGTTCCCATCGTGGTTTCTTACCAGCGTTTCGGCAAAGTCTTTCAATCGAGGACGGGGGTCATCCTGAGATTCTCCGTCCTCGGATTTCGAG
>VBON01000054.1 GCA_005877525.1 Nitrospirota bacterium | reverse complement strand
CACGTCCCGCGGGTTGATCGACAGTGCCCTGCGAAACTGCTGCATTGCCTCGTCGAGTTTGCTCTGCGTCGCCAGGATTGTCCCGAGGTTGGCGTAATACATCGCGAGGGACTCGGCCATCTGGGCCCGCAAGCCCTCCGCGATTTCGATCGCTTTCAAGACATTGGTGTAGGCTTCGTCCAACATGCCCTTGGCGAAATAGACTTCGCCCAACCGGCACTGGGCCTGGAAGTCTTCCGGATCGGCCTCCAGGAGTTTCTTGATTTCGACGATCTCATCATCCAGACTCAGCGGCGCCTCGGCGGTCTGTTCCGGCGACTCATCGGAGACCTTCGTTTCGATGTCGGGTTGTATTTCTGGTATGTCCTTATCCATCCGTAGTTCTTCCTTGCGTAAACGACTTTGAATTACGAAGTCCCCGAGGGCTCGACGACGGGATGGTCAGGAAGCCTCACAGGCAAGCTCCGGCCGGCTCCCTCGCGCGCATCGACCCGTCCGTCATTGGCGATCAACAGCAATCCCAGTACGACAAATAGCGTTTGATGGGATAGTTGCAGGGCATAGCCTGCAATGAACATGAATGCAAGCCCGTAGCCTGCCCGGCGTCCCATGGAAACCTGCTTGACGACGGCGTAGGCCCAAAATAGTAACCCGGCCATGTAAAGCGCGAAGGGCAAATAGAAAGAGTACCCCATGCCCATTTGGAAGATCCACCCGATGCTTCGGCCGGCTTTACGAAGACTCAGCGCCGCGGCAGGATCGAAGACCTCGAGTACCCCGTCCATCGCCAACAAACCGACAAACAGGAGAGCCCAGGTGGCCGCATAGAAGATCGTGCGCCTGCGCTGGCGACGATTTTTGGTGCGCAATGAAAAGCCGCTGTATACCGCGAACACGAGCGCGGTTGAGAGCACCATGAGGGCTTCCCCGTACCGGTGGATGTCAAGCACGAGCGGCGGAGAGTACGTGAGCCCTAACCAGCCATAGGTACTCGTGGTGATCTGATAGTACAGCCAACTGGAAACTCCAAGTCCGTAACACCCAATCATGGCACGCGCCTTCAGCGATGGATTCTGAATCCAATATTGCACGACGATCGCCCAGACGACGAGCACGGTGACGACGCTGTAGGCAATCGACCCCAGCATGACCGGCGTAAAGATCAGGAACGTTAACGTCAGCGCCAGGAGGAGGGACACGAGCGGCAGGACGACCTGGTCCAGCGGCCTCGCCTTGCTGGTCCCCTGGGTCTTGGAAAACAGGAAGGTAAAGAGCGCCACAAAGAGCAGAAGGGCCGAGAAATTCAGAAGCGCGAACCCGAGCTTTGCAGAGCCGCGCAGAAAATAATCGACCACGGCATACTCTTGAGCGACCTTGGAGAGGTGCATGCCGAGGCGCGAGATCAAGCGGTACAACACAAGCTCGCTGAGACCGGCGATCAACAGCGCCTTCAGCGTATATTCCAGGAGCAGGGCTCCGGTCGCGGGCCCAACGCGTGTCGCCTCTGCGCGTGCCACTTCAGCCATCATTTCAGCCGGCCGCGACCGGCTGGGTTTTTGTCCGCGCGATATAGAGAAGCCCGTCGGCCATGGAGTAATTGAACGGCAGCTCCTCGACCACCTCGCTGATCTTCTCGTAGACGTGCTGGTAGACCCGCTCCGCCTGGTCAGGAGTCATGCCTTCCAGAACCTCGTAGAAATAACCCAGACTCAGGTCCTCGGACGCCGGCCGCATAATGCGCCGAATCCCATAGCTGCCAGGGTCGCTCATGATCGGCGCTTCTTTTTCCAAATCAAAGAGGCACGGCTGGCACGAGAACCCGTATGAGGCATGCAAGCGTTGGTATTCGACGATGAAATTCACAGTCTCCAGCGCTTCCGGTTCGGTTTCAGTCGGGAAGCCGATCAGAATGTAACAATGCACGGCGATGTCCAGATCGAGGCAGTCCTCCACAATCCGTCGGACGTGTTCCTGTTTGATGCCTTTCTTCATGAAGTCCATCACTCGCTGATTATAGGACTCCAGGCCAAATACAATCTTCAGACAGCCGGCCTCACGCATGGACTTGAGCAACTCCCGGGACAGATTCTTCTCGAACCGCATCTCGCAGGTCCATTGCGCGTTCACCTTGGCGTCGATCAACTGGGCGCAGAGGCGTTTGGTCGGCGACAGCGCAAAGCACTCATCGGTGAAGAAAAAGAACGGCGTCTGGTAGCGCTCCATCAATTGCTTGAGATCCTCAACTACCTTTTCAGGCTGCCGCTGCCGAAAGTTCTGATGGTCGAGCGTCAGCGCGCAAAATGCGCAATCTTTATAGTAACAGCCGCGAGAGAACTGAATCGGCAGGACCGATTGCGGCGCGAAGTATTGGCGGAACGGCATTCCATCAAAGTTCGGTGCCGCGAGGGCATTAATGTTTTCGGAATAGAACGGCTGATTGACGACGATCTTACCGTTCTGGCGGTAGATCAGGTTCGGGACCTTACTGAAGTCGCGTTTCCCCTCGAGCTGATGCACCATTTCCAAGAGGGCGGTCTCCCCTTCGAAGACCACGAAATCATCCGCAAACTGGAACATCGGCTCGGCCCGTCGAAGATTGTCGACCAGCCTGGTGAAGATGCTGCCGCCAATGGTCAAATGCACATCGGGATTGGCCTGCTTGATCAGGCGGCATAACGTGAGCCCCGGCAGGATCTGCGAGGTGGCCGTGATGGACACGCCCACAAGCTCAGGAGACTGGGAGAGAATATCCGGAACCAATCGGCTCCGGAACAGCTCGAGATAGGGGTTCTCCTCCTCGTCCTGGACGGCTTTGAGGATTTCCTTGGAGGAATAGATCGAATAGCGCCACTGGTTATCGACCACTGAGATCCGGGTAGGAAAGTACAAGGTGGATATAAACGCGAGCCAGCGGTCGATCAGAAACAGACTCTCTTTGTAGCGTTCGGGATCGTAAAATAGTTCGGAGCGCAGGGCAGCCTTGGCGTTCTCGATCAGATCGTAGAGCGGCGGGAACCACTCCAGCGCCTCCTTCATCCTGGCCAGGTGTTCCTGGCTGGAAGGTCCGGTCTCTCCCTGGGTGCCGATCCGCTCCAAGGTCTTGATCTTGTCCTGCATCCGCTCATACGTTTCTCGCCCCGTCACCTGACTTAGAAACCCATCCAGAACCTCGATGCCCAGGTCGCGTTGGATCACATCGGTAACGCCGCCCTGCTTCAAAAATCCTGTCAAGGACGGTAAGCTGAGGTACGGCTGGGAAGGATGCCAGGTAGGCGGAAAAAGCAGGACGGTTCTCATCGCAGCCCCTTTAAGAATCCCGGATGAATGCAGGAATAATCCGGATCACCCTAAATGATCAAGAAGTTATCGAGGGAAAAGACCCTCGCCGTCAGGGTTTTATACACCCACCATACCTTGAAATGCAAGGAAGCCGACCGCCGCGTTTGGGGTGTTTTTATAAAGAAAAGGCCCCGGGCGATAACCGCCCGGGGCCGTTGCTCTTCTATTCGAAAATCGTGAGGTTAGCTATTGACTCGGCCGCTTCTGTTCCGGCTGCCCCCCTCCCGAGACTTCCGGGATCTGCAATGTAAACCAGGTGGAGATACCCTTCATTCCATCACGCTCAAGGTTCTGGCCATCCCAGACGGCGAAGGCGATCGGCACGGCACCTGCCTTTAACTGCACATCGTTGGGATCGGATGTCGACAGCGCGCGCTTGTACACCACGCGCCACGAAGGACCGTTGCAGCAGCCACCCTTGATGGAGCCGGCGGGTTCCCAAAGGCCATTGCCGACCACATCCTGGTGAGCCTGCGTTGTCAGGGTGCTGAAGCCGTTGGCATTCAGATCTTCGACGGAACCAGCGCGCATTTCCGGATCAGACATGATATTGCCTGACCAGATCCCGGTGTTGAAGGGTCCCATGCTGCGGCCCACGCGATCCAGATAGGTCACGCCGCCGGCCGGCTCCTCAAAGTAGTAGTCCCAGAAGATTGCGGGATACTCATTATCCACGTCCCACAGGCCTGCGCTATCTTTGCCAAGATCCTTCTGCCATTCCGCGTTCCAACGCCAGATATTGACGGTGCCGCCGGACTGGCCCATGCATTGGAATGGCGGCGCGCCGCTGATGTTCACCGGGAATTGGATAGCAGCCTGGTCACGGAAATGTTGCGGACCGATGGTGGTATCGTTTTTCGACTGATCTGCCCAGTCCAGGCGAATGCCGATATCCTTACCGTTCGTGACAGCCTTCACAAAGACCGATTTCACGGCAATATTGGGATGCATCGGGGTGGTGATGGTCTGCCCACTGAGCGGCACAATGACGCCCGGTACATTTTCCCAGATGGGGTTGGCTCCATCCATGGGGACCGGCCCCTTGATTGCCTTCACTTGGATGGCGACCGGCTGGCTAACCGCCAGGGGCACCTGTCCGAGGGTTAAGACAACGCCTACGATGAAGGCGCTCAGCAGCACGCCCCATACGACGGCTCTGTTCCTTGTCTGCATGATCTTCATAGTGATAACCCCTCCCTCCGTAATATTAACCCAATATATTAACCGAAGAACGCCGACTAATGAGACCAGAAGAACGATAAGGTCTGTACACTGTCTTACGCATGACCGGCGGGGCCGCCGGACGCTCCACCTCCTTCGTTTTCTACATCCTCCATCTGCGAACGGCCTCCCACCTCATCCAGCAAGACACTCAACTCATTCCCTAGGTCTTGCGCGCCGCATTCAAACGCAGCCCCTTCCGGCGGGCTGAACGTGGCGGGCTTGTAATCCGTCTCTTTATAGGGCTGCGGGGTCACCCCCAGGTAGGCGCATTCAAACTTAAGGTACGCCTTGCTCAGCTCGCACAGCAACATGAAGAAGCCCCGCTGGGCCTTCTTTGAGGCCATATCGGCAAAGAGCGGCGCCCACCGACCGACATGGTCCCGAACGAATTTCTTCTCTGCGTCCACCACGATCTGCAGCTTCTCTTCACCATCGTGGCACAGCGCGTACGATTCCTTGTAGGCAAGAAAGTGTAGAAATTCCAATTC
>VBON01000070.1 GCA_005877525.1 Nitrospirota bacterium | reverse complement strand
CCGGGAACGAAGGGCCGCGCTGGATCAGGTGATAGCGGAGCATCCTAAAAACACGCTGTTGCGAGAAGGCCACTTTCTCATCGTACAGGGAGCCATTCTTGAAATGGATGACCACCTGGCTTTCGACTAGATTATCCTCTTTCAGGACTTGGGTGAGTTCACCCTGGCCTATTGTCTCCCCGGCAAGGGAGCGCACGATGAAATAGCCATGGGCAGCGCCCTCCCAAAACCGCACCGCGACAGGAGCGGCGTCTGCAGAGGAGTATATGAGAACTGCTATCACCATGACCGTGACCGCGAAGACGGTGCAGCCCTGACAATAGCCCACGGAGGTAGATGACAGAGACGGTTTCATGTTGTTCCTCTTTGTTGCGCAGAGACGACTGCGCGCACCTCTTTGTGTTCGAACCCGAAGCTGAGACACTCCATGCCAAAGCATTCTGGTTGGCGAGAAATGGAAAGGGTACTCAACGTCGAGGATGGTGTCAACCTGGCAAGCACTGTCAACTGTGAAAGACCAGAGGACTTGGCCGTCAGGAAAGGAAGCGGAGCCAGATTCCAGTTCCATTTGGTCTGGACGACAGGTGGACTCGGACCACCTCTCTGAGATTACGAACCGGCGACCTGCAGAACGGCGGCGCCTTTGATGGCGCCGGATTTTAAGGCTTGCAATGCGCGGTTCGCGTCAGACAGCGCGAATCGCTCGGTATGCGGGCGGATAGGAATGGCGGCCGCTTCCTGGAGCAGGTCGATTCCATCTTGTTTTGTGTTCGCGGTCACGCTACGAAGCACGCGTTCGCCGAAGAGCTCGCGATCGTAGTCGAGTGAAGGAATCGGGCTCAGATAAATGCCGGCGACCGCCAAGGTGCCGCCTTTTTCCAGAGCCCGCAGCGCCGGCGGGACCAGCTCGCCCGCGGGAGCAAACATGATGGCTCCGTGCAATTTCTCTGGCGGAGACTCGGCCGCGCCGCCCACCCAGACCGCGCCGAGTTCGCGGGCCAGCGCCCGGTGCTCCTCACGAAGCGAACACACGTACACCGAGCATCCCCAGTGGCGGGCGACCTGAATGGTGATATGAGCGGAGGCCCCGAAACCGTACAGGCCCAAGCGCTGGCCAGGCTTCACGCCGCTCAAGCGCAGCGCCCGATACCCGATGATGCCCGCGCAGAGCAACGGCGCTACTTCATCGTCAGTAAAGGCCTTGGGGATTGGATAGGCGAACGACTCGGGGACCACCGCATATTCAGCATAACCACCGTCTACATGATATCCGGTAAACTGCGCGGAAGGGCACAAATTTTCCCACCCGCTGGTGCAGAATTCGCACCGCCCGCAGACCCGCTGCAGCCAGGCGATGCCCACGCGATCCCCTTCCTTGATCGTGCGGACATTGCGGCCGACACGGTCGACGTAGCCGACCACCTCATGGCCGGGGATCACCGGCCGCTTGGCGGGCGGCAGATCGCCTTCGACGATATGAAGGTCTGTCCGGCAGACGCCGCAGACCTGGACCCGCAGCCGAACCTCACCGGACCCCGGCTCCGGAGCGGGAAGCTCTATCCAGGCCAAAGGCTTCGTTTGGATGTCGGCAGACTTTCCAAGAAGCATGGCATGCATGCACGATCAACAGCCGACGCCGGCGCAGGCAGGTCGTCCAGCAACAGGCATCTGCTGAAGACGAAAGCCCTGTTCGTGCTCGTTCTGCAGCCGTTCGAGCCGGCGTTGCTCGGCGGCATACTGCGCAGCCATTTCTTCCCATCGCGTAAGCGTTTCGGACTCGCGAGCTGACAACTGGCCATAGGCTTGTCGCTCGTCTACGAGACCGGATGCCAGGTTCGCTCGAACTTGCTTGCGGTATTCGAGCAAGTTGTCGAGACCCGGCAACGGAGGATCGACTTCCGCAAGCCGGGCGTAGTACAGATCCCGCCCCTGGGCCGGTGAGATCTCGCCGGCGGCCACTCGTTGGAGAATCTCGTCGTGATACGTTCGCAATGCAGCGATTGTCGGCTCAGACGGTGGTATAGGACCTGAGGCGCAGCCCCAGCTCAACAGAATCCATACAAGAGTAAAAGCGACAGTCGGCAAGCCATTTTTTATTTTGTCCCGATTAGTCATAGTTACTCCTCAGCCAGTCAGACAGATTCTCCTGTTGCAGCCGGCGCAATGTGAGACCCAAGCGTATTCCTTCGAGTGTCTGCGCAAGGACCCGGCCAGCCGAGGCCACATAATTCTCCGACGTTTTGAAGAAGGACTCCACCTCTCGAAGCCAGTCCTCTCGCCACAAGGCCTTAGTCCCGCCGATAATCCTTTGGGCTCCGACACTCCCCCCCTTCTTCTTTAGTGCGGCCCAGTTGGCTTGAATGAAGGTCCAGGTCTCGCCTTGGGTCGCCGGGTTTGCGAGCAGGACGCGGAGAGGTTTCCAGACATCCTGCCCTCGGATTTTCTCGCTGAGAATCAGCGCAAGAATTTTAGCTGTGAGCTCGGGCCGGGAAAAATCACCGAAGGCGACAACGTATCGATCTCGCTCCTCAGGCGCCACCGCCTTCAGATATTGCTCGACATAGTGCTCGAACCGCGCGTGATCCCCGATGCGCGCACCGAGACGAATCAGAGGCGGCACGAACGTGGGGTCAAGCGCGCCAGGACTCCGCCAATACGCTTCGAGCCATCCGGTGACCTGCGTGAGGAGCTCCGCAGGCCTGGCAATGTTGCCGATGGTCCACAACATTGCCGCGCGAGTCAGCTTCGGCTCGTCCCCCTCAGAAGCGCGAGCTGTCCAGCCGTGCTCAGCGATGAGGGGCTCGAAGCGATCGGCAATGAATTTTCCAAGCCGCGGACGATCCGACTCCGAAACCAGGCGGTCATTGATCGTCTCCAGATATCCTGCCAACGCCTCGACGACGATGCGGGTGTCATGTCCGCGGAGCAGTCGAACCAGATCGAAGAAAACGCCGATCGGCACTTCGCCCTTTTGCGCGAGCGTCCAGGCGTTGTCCAAGAATCCAAAACGCTCCTCGGAGGATAACCTTGGAAGGGACCGGCATAAAGCTTTGTACAAACCGTCGTCATAACGGGTCCGGTAGTATCCCTGCTCGTGGGCATTGGCATAGACCCAGCGAATGTTGTTTGCTGGGAGCGCCAGCTCGAATCGCGGTTCGGTCATCAAGAGCCGATGTTGGTGAACCCCCGCCTCATCCTCATAGGCAAGACTGAGCGGAATGGCCCAGACCCCACTGTCCTGCACTGATACCGTCGCATCCGCCACAAACCGATCCTGCTCAAGCTGCAGGTGGCTGAAGTCGCCCGTCGGCGCCTTCACCGTGAGCATGGGAAAGCCAGGCTTTGTGAACCAGTCGTTCGCGATCGCCGGAACAGGTTGTCCGGAGGCCTTCGCGAGCGCCTGCCACAGATCCGCCGCGGCCGCGTTGCCGTACTGATGCGCGGCGATATAGTCCCGAATCCCCTGCCGGAAGACGTCCCCTCCCAGGAATTGCTCCAGCATGCGGAGGACCGATGCGCCTTTCTCATAGGTCAATGCGTCGAACATCTCCTCCGCCTCGGCCGCCGTGCGGACTTTTGAACTGATAGGACGCGTCGCGTTCAAGGCATCCACGCCGAAGGGAACCTGTTTATCCCGGGCGAACTCCACCCACGACTGCCAATCAGGTCTCCAGTCATCCACAATTTTGCAGGCGAGCCAGGTCGCAAAGGATTCATTCAGCCAGAGGTCCTCCCACCACCACATCGTTACGAGATTGCCAAACCATTGGTGGACGACCTCGTGGGTAATGACATTGGCCACGCCCCGAAGGCTGTTCGCCGAAGCTTCGGTGACGTCAACGAGAAGACGATTCTCGCGAAAGAAGATTGCTCCCCAGTTCTCCATAGCGCCCATTGCAAAGTCCGGCACACCGACGAGATCCAGCTTCGGGATGGGATATTTCAGGCCGAAATAGTCGTTCAGCCTCGGCAGGCATGCCTGCATCACTTCTTTGGCGAATTTCGTCAGGCCGGCAAGTTCCGGCCTGCTATAAATCGCGACGCGCGTTCCCTCGATCTCGAATTCCTCGGCCACCAGCCGGGAGATGCCCAAAGCGACGAGATACGTCGACATGGGCGGAGTCTCTTTAAAAGTAACCCGCTTGCGCCGGCGAACTCGATCGCGTTCCTCGGATTCGCACTCCATGTTGGAGAGCGCCATCAGCTCCTCCGGGAACTCGGCCGTGATCCGAAATGAAGCTTTGAAGCCGGGCTCATCGAAGCAGGGGAATGCACGCCTGGCGTCAGTCGCCTCGAACTGTGTAAAGGCGTACCGCTCGCCGTCGGTCTTGGCCTCATAGAGGCCCTTCATTTGCTTATTCAACCGCCCGTCGAATTCGATCTTCAGCAGGCCTGGACCGGCCGGCAGCTCCTGCGGGAACGTGAAGACAGCGACCTCTGACTCCGGGAGCAACGAGATCTCCGCAGAGCGTCCGAGCCCCGCGCCCTCGAACAGGGCTTGAGTAATCTGAAGATCGACCGCATGCAGGATAATCGTTGGCGTTGCCTCGTGAATCTCCAGGTCAATGCTGACCGCGCCCGAAAACTTGCCCTGCTTGGGTTCAACGGCAAGAGTGAGGTCATAGCGCTTGGGGACTACCGAGCGCGGCAGCCGCCCACTAGGAAGGATGTGCACGTTATTCTCCTACTCCTCTGCGCGTTGTTCGATGTATTCGAGCAATGCGCGGTAGGTCAGCTCCCGGGTCTTGGCCTTGGAAGGGGCCGGTGCCAGACTGGATTCCAGCCAGACGGTATCTTTAATGTGGCCTTGCGCTTCGTTGCAGAGCGTCCACATGTGATGCAACATGTCCGGGGGCAGTCCGACTTGCGATCCTTCGGATTCCAAGCGATCATCCAGAATCGCCAACAAATCGGAAATGGCATGATGGGGCCGGTACGGCGCCTGTTTGTAGCCAAAAGACTCCTGCTGCTCCTCTTGGCGCGCCTGCTCCGTCAGATCCCACATGTACTCTTTCAGCATACCAATCATGTGGCCCGTTAGTCGCATAGGCTCCGATTCGAACCCCCGTTCTTCATTATGTGAGATTCACCCGATGGCGGCAAGGGCAATCAAACTGCGTTGATTCTCGATTGCCTCATCAGTAGAGTATGGTCCAGGACCAATATGGATTGGAATAGATGACGCGACCGGATGCCGAATGGATCGCGGAAGCCCTGGCCAAGACTGGGTTGAAAGCCGACATTGTCGGATCGCTGGCGCTGAAAAAGCAGTCACATCACGACATCGATCTCACGGTCCAGATCCTTGAGGACCGCGACTATCAGACCTACTGGTACGCTCTGGAGCAGCTCGGGTTTCGCTACGAGCGGACAGATCCTCCGCCGTCCGGGGAGATCTGGGTCGGGCGCAGCCGCGACGGCACCTCACTCGTTCTCGACATGCACCCGGTCGGCCGTCATCCTGAACAACACTATCCTAGGCTGTCACACTGATCCTATCTTGTCACCCTGAATGAAGTGAAGGGTCTAGATTCTTCGCTTTGCTCAGAATGACAATGAACACCTCAGAATGACAGAAAGGAAAAACGCTTTTGTCAGTTCGCCTGCGGATCGGGAGGCATCGTGGCATAGAACGTAAAGTTGCCTCCCAACGAACGCATGACGCTCGCCCACATGTGATGAGGATCGCGGGCAAATACGAGTTTGAGATCGGCGGGAAGGACAATCCAGGATCCTCCGGACAATTCAAACTGAAGCTGTCCCGGAGCCCAACCGGCATAGCCCATATAGACCCGCACAAGATCGCTCGCCTCGCCTTCCTCTGACACTTCCTCGAGCGCACTCAGATCGCCCCCAAGACAGACGCCGTCAAAGATCGGTTGCGATTCGGGAACGGCCGTGCCGACTTTGTGCAAGATCAAAAGATTGTCCTTCTGCACCGGTCCGCCGCTATACACCAGCCCGGCCCTCTCATGCAGGCCCGTCGTTTGCGGCAAAACCTCCATGATGTGATGCTCCGTGCGACGGTTGACGACAAGACCCAACGATCC
Organism: Nitrospirota bacterium; assembly: GCA_005877525.1. GTDB lineage: Bacteria > Nitrospirota > Nitrospiria > Nitrospirales > NS-4 > NS-11. The sequence continues at coordinate 3,317 of VBON01000070.1, read as the reverse complement.
TCCCGGTCCGTGCTCGCACATCAACACCACGGTTTGACGAAAATTCGGATCCCGCAGGTGCGGGCTCGCGATCAAGAACGATCCTTTAATGACCGGAGTCTCTGTCTCTTCTTCCATGGCTGTTGCTATTGTAACTCACGGCGAACTCACTTTCAGCCCCTTCCGAAGAATCAAGGCCGGCCGCGGACCAGCGCGGTTAGGAGCGCGACCGGCCGTTGACGACGGATGGAGATGGGCGTAGGCTCGACGTAGAGATGCGCAGGTGACTGCGCGGCGTTTCGAAGTTTATCCCGTTGCGTATGATCAGCTGGAGGGAAGGATGAAATCGGTCCGCACGGCAGTTGTGATGGGTGCGTGCCTGATTATGCTCTGTACCTTCGCTCCGATGGCCGGAGCAGAAGACATCGGCGTCGAGGTCCAGGAAGTTAAAGTCGTCATTGTTGAGCAGAGTCTAGTGGTCCTTTTGATTGTCGGTAATCGATTTGTGCCCATTCACGTCGACGCGACCGTCGCCGGATCAATCCACAGCGTCCTATCCGGCACTCCCACGCCCCGCCCTCTTTCCCATGATCTCACGCGGTTGATTCTCCTGGAACTCGGCGCAAAGGTGACGCGCGTGGTGATCACCCTCAAGGAGAAGACGTACTACGCGGATCTGACGATCACGATGGGTGACCGGACCTGGATTTTCGATAGCCGGTCTTCAGACGCCATCGCCCTCGCGCTCTTGTTCAAGGCTCCGATTGTCGTGGCGAAGGCCACGTGGGATTCGGCGAGCCAGGCCTGGGAGGCGCCCAAAGGGGAGACTTCATGATCTTTCGATCATTTCCGGTGCCGCCGCTGGGATGCAATTGCTCGATCATCGGGGACTCCCTCTCCAAGAAGGCGATCGTGGTGGATCCGGGCGGGGATCACGAGGGCATCCTCGCCACCCTGCGGGACCTGGACCTGACGGTGTCCCTCATCATCCATACACACGCTCATTTCGATCACTTTCTGGCCTCCGGGGAGATGCATAAGGCGACCGGAGCGCCGCTGTGCTTGCATAGGGCCGATCAGCCGCTCTGGGAGAATTTGGAACTGCAATGCCAGCTTTTCGAGGTGCCCTACATCCCCGTTCCCGCTCCCAATCAGTGGCTGGGAGATGGAGAGACACTGAGTGTAGGGAACCTCGCCGCGATCGCCACCCACACACCAGGTCATACCCCGGGTTCGATGTGTTTTCATCTTGAATCAGAAAAGCTGCTGCTTGTGGGAGATACGCTCTTCCGGGGAAGCATCGGTCGAACTGATCTCTGGGGAGGGGACGCGGCGGCCATCGAACGATCCATCAAGAAGCGGCTTTACACACTGGACGAGGCAACGCGCGTCATAACCGGCCATGGGCCTGAAACCACAATTGGCTTTGAGATCCGAAATAATGCCTTTGTTCGAGGAGGATAGGATCTGCCCAGGTCTAACGATTCGATTCAGAGAACCGAGTCCTGAACAGTAAATCCGATAGTCAATAAAGCTTGGCGGATTTCTACGTGACCGGCAGGAACAATAACCGTCGTGTGCATGAATTCCAGCCGCCGGGGATAGGTCGCGCGCAACCGGTCAAACGCCTTGCCGCGTTCGGGAGTTGAAAGCTTGGCGAGCGCGCGCAGCGCCGCGTCATCGCGCCGGATATCATAGGAATGGGCGACCAGAGGGGCGATGAAGTCGTCAAGTGTGCGGGTCGGATCAATTCGGACATGTGCACTCCCGCTGCTCAGGGCCGGTGGATTCCACTGTTGCGGGTATTTCAGGAAGGCGCAGGCCGACGCATAGAGTAACTTCGTCCCGTTCACTTTCCCGTCGAACGAATAACCGGCGATATGCGGCGTCCCCACCGTCACTGCTGCAAGCAATCTGGGATCGGGTTCGGGCTCCCCTTCCCACACATCCAGCACCGCGGCGCCGAGCCGATCCTTCTGTAAAACGGATAACAAGGCTCGATTATCGACGACGGGGCCGCGCGCGGTATTGATCAGAACAGCGTCCGGCCGCATCAGGGACAGCTTGACGTGGTCCAGCAAATGGAAGGTGGCATCCGGGCCTTCCGTCGAGAGCGGGACATGACAGCTCACAATGTCGCTCAGCGACAGGAGCTTGGCCAATGAAATCAACCCGGATCTGCCAGTGCGCTCTAAAGGCGGATCGTTAGCAAGCACAGCTATTCCAAGCGCCTCGGCCTTGGCTTTCACCAGCGTGCCGATGCGACCCAGACCGATAACGCCGAGGGTTCGGCGCGCGAAGGACTTTTGCTCGAGCGCGAGAATCGCGGCGAGCACATATTCTGCAACAGAATTGGCATTGCTGCCCGGAGCGTAGGCGAAAACAATCCCACGACTCCGTAAGTACGGCAGATCGACGTGATCCACACCGATCGTCGCGCTGCCCACAAAACGCACTTGGCTTGCCCCAAGAAGCTCCGCATTCACCCTGGTGACGGAGCGGGTCAGTAAAATATCAGCGTCCCGGACATGCGCCGGAGCGATCTCGCGCCCAGAAACAAGACGAATCGTGCCAAGGCTGCCGAAGGCTTCCCTGACGTACGGAATACTCTCGTCGGCTACAATCTGCATTTTTTCAAATGGGTTCCCCGGAAGAGTGAATTAAGTAAGATAGACGCCTCGCAGTCATATCATGCCCATGGCCAAGCCGAAACCGATGAGGAACAGCAGCACCGAAATGAGGATCTGTATGAAACGAAAGTTAATCTTTTTGATCAAGCGATTGCCGACCAGAGCGCCGATAAATGCGGACAGAACAGCGGCCGACAACAAGGCACCGTTCTCGTGGATCTTCAAGGACGAAAAATGGGTGCTGTAGATCGAAATACGGGAAATGTCGACCAGGCACGCAATGACGACACTTGTTCCCAAGTAACTTTCCTTTGTTAAACCACCTCTTACGAGAAAGGCGCTTCGCAGCGCGCCCTGATGGCCCGAGATCCCTCCGAAGAATCCACTCAAGATGCCTCCAAGGGGAAGGTATTGTTTGGGAAAGGACACCTGTTGCCATCTTGGAAGAACTTCCATCACCGCAAACACCACCATCAAGAGGCCAATAACCACTTTGACCGGGAGGATCGAAAACTCGTGACCCAGGAGCTGGTATTGTGCCAAGGGCGGCAAGTCAGAGACCCGCACTAGCACCCAGGCTCCCACCAGCGCTGCGAACAGGGCCGGCAGGCCAAATGCGACAATGACGGATCTTTCGGCATACTTGCCCACCAGCCCCAGCTTGAACAGGTTATTCAAGAAATGCACGATCGCGGTCATCGCGACGGC
>VBON01000069.1 GCA_005877525.1 Nitrospirota bacterium | reverse complement strand
CAATCGCAATGCCCCAGGGATTCCAGAATTGCCCGGGCTCCTGGCCCTTCGTTCCCCAGGTCCCCAGCAGCTGAGGCAGGAAGTTGGTGCTCGTGTCGAATTTTTGGATGCGATGATTGCCCATATCCACGACATAGACCGCGCCGTCAGTTTCGTCCACGGCAATCCCGCGGCAGAAATAGAATTGGCCGTCGGCATTGCCGAAGCTGCCCCACGCCATAATAAACTCACCCGTCCGGTCGAACTTCTGCACGCGGAAATTTGCGCTGTCTACGACGTAGACATAACCGCGTTTATTGTCGACGGCCACGCCCCAGGGCGCATTAAACTGGCCGTCACCGCCGCCCTGGCGTCCCCACTTCGATAGATACGCGCCGTTTCGGGCGTCAAAACGCTGGATTCGGTGATTGCCGGTATCGCATACGTAGACGACATTCTTCTCATCCACCGCAATACCTGTGGGATTCTGGAAATTGGAGGGCGCCGTACCAAACATGCCCCACAGTTGGATGAAGTTCCCCGCGTTATTGAACTTTTGAATCCGGCAGTTGCCGGTATCGACGACGTAGAGATCGCTGTTCTGGTCGCACGCCAACCCGAAGGACGGGGTGCCGAATTCCCCGCCCTGGAGAAGATGCGCGCCGCTGCCGGCCTTGCCCCAGGTGTTCACGCACATATAGCCGGAGGTGTTGAGCAGGATGGCGTTGTTGCCGGGGGCGGAGATGTTGCCGCCGCCGTCTTTAAACCAAACATAAATGGTCTTCTGCCCGTCACCGGGAGACAGCGTGTACGGCACCGTCTCGCCGAATTTTCCGATCGGCTCGATGTCCACCCAGCCTGGAGTCGTCGCGGTCGGTGTGGACGGCGTCTCAGAGATGTAGTAGCCGGCCACGCCGGAATCCACGTCGTTGGCGGAAATCGTCAACACGACGTCCGGCAAGTTCGTCATGAAGGCGCCATGATTGATGATTATGTAGGCGTTTTGAGGCGCGGCCATATCGATCATGGAGGGAGTGGCTTCAACTTCAGGCGACGGTTCACTTTCCGTCCCTTCCGCAGTGACGGCGGTGAGAACGAACCGGTAGGAGGTCCCGTTGGAAAGGCCGACATGGGTATACGGGGAATTCACCCCTTCAATGCAGGTCCCCGTCTGCCGCGTGACTCCGGGATCGGTATGGTAGTAGAGGTTGTAACTCGCGGCGCCCGGCACATCCATCCAGGCCAGGCTTACTTCCGTGTCGCCGGCCTTCGCGCTGAGTTCGGCAGGGGCCGGCAATTGTCCGGAGACCTGGGGTTCCTCCGCCTTCTGGGTTTCGACCGAGGCGTACTTCATGACCCGGCAGTTGCCACTATCCACAACATACACAAACCCTTCGCGGTCCACGGCAATACCATAGGGGAAGTTGAGTTGCCCCTTCGTCCACCCGCGATTGCCCCATTGACAGATAAAGACGCCGTTGCTAGTGAATTTCTGGATACGATGATTGTTCGTGTCCACGACATAGATATTCCCCAAGGCATCGACCGCGATGCCCCAGGGCGCGTTGAACTCGCCGGGGCCCTTGCCTTCCCGGCCCCACTTGGCCAGAAAATTGCCGCGGCTATCGAACTTTTGAACGCGATTGTTGATCTCGTCGGTCACATAAATGTTGCCGACAAAGTCCACCGCGACATCCCGGCAATAAAAGAACGCGCCATCGAACGCGCCTTCCTTCCCCCACATTAACAGCGGCTCGCCTTCGATCGTGTATTTCTGGACTCGATTGTTGAGGGTATCGGCGATATAGACGTTGTCATTCCTGTCCACCGCCACGCCCCATGGATTGTCAAAGACCCCCTGGGACGCCCCCTTCCAAGCGAAACCGAACTTGCCCCACACGGTGAGGAAGTTGCCTTCCTTGTCGAACTTTTGAACCCGGTGGTTGTTCGCATCGATGACGATGAGGTTCCCCTCGGAATCGCACGCCAGCCCGCGGGGATAATAGAACTGTCCCTCTGCCTCGCCCGGTTCGTCGCCGAGGCGGGCCAGAAACCGACCTTCTTTGTCGAATTTCTGCACCGTATGGGTGTCTGTATCGGCCACGTAAATGTGGCCTTCTGGGTCCAGCGCGATGCCAGTCGGGGATTTAAACTCCCCGTCATCGTAGCCTTCGGTCCCGAACTCCATCACGCAGAGATACGGAGACGGAATCCCCACGACTTCTTCTGATTCGGCACTTTCTCCCTTCTTCGTGACGGCCGTCACGACATAGTGGTAGCACGTGCCATTGGCGAGATCACTATGCTGATACGGAGGCGTGGCCGTATCGATCAGGCTACCATTCTCTTTCGTCACCCCGATCTTTGTTTTTTGAAAGCGTTCCGCTCCCACCGCGTCATAGCGGAATCGATCGAACTCCTTGGCTTCCCTCGTGACTCCACGCGATGTCTTGAAGTAGATGTTGTAGAAGAGAGCTTCGGGAATTGGGTCCCAGGCGAGAGTGATTTGGCCGTCTCCAACGGTCATATGGACATTCGCAGGAGCAGGAGGCAAGTCAACATGTTCAGCGGCAGTGCCCCCACCCGACGGCAAAGACTCCCCGGCCATGAGGCCAAAGCGTGCGAGGGGATGCCGGTCATTATCCATCATATACTCCTTACGTACGTGAAAATTGGCAGAATGAACAGTGAAGCTTACCATCCGATTTGCGTTTAAGTCAAGGCGAAGAAGTCTGCGGAAGACTTAGAAAAAGGAGATACGACGGGGCTTTTCCGGTTTTTCGAGCTTCGGGGCAGCAGCCTTGTCACCTGCGGCGGCATCGACGTGTCGGGAGGCAACGCCGGGGGGCGTTACGCGCTCACCCGTCTGTTGAATTGCCGGGAGGCCACCGTAAAGCTGCGCCGCTTTTTCAACCTGTCCTTCCGTCTCGTAAAGCTGAGCCAGCGCCAGCTTAACCGAGAGCGCAAGCGCTCCCTCGCATCGGGGGTGACGCCTGGCACGTTCCAACCACTCAATGGCAGTCTGGTTCAATCGACGATCCTTGTAGCACGTAGCAATCATGGTACAGGCGTCTAAAAAGCGGCTCGGCCCTCGAAGCGCCTGCTCGAATGTCTCGATCGCCTCATCCAACAGCCCCATTTCTTTGTATGCAAGCGCTAGCTCGTACTGTGCCTCGAGCTCTTCCTCGAGTTCGGAGGAGATGGGACTGGGAAAATCTCTCTGCTCCGCCGCAAGGACCGCTTCGTCAGGGAAAGGCGCGTCCTCGACGTTGGAGGTCTCCAAGACGTGCCCTTCCGAAATAATCATTTCGACATCGGGAACGTCCTCGAGAACGATCTCATCATGGCTGTCATCGCTGTTCCCATTTCCCGAATGGGACGTTGTTAGTCTCTGCTCCGCGTCTTCCCGATCCGCTTCCTTCTCCCCTGTCGGGAGGTCAAGTCGACGCGAAGCTTCCCGATGATCGGGGGAATGCTTCAGAATCACTTCATACAGCGCCCGTGCTTCCGAATCTCGTTGAAGGCGCTGGTATTCCTCCGCCACGACTAGATACTCTTTGACAGCCTCATTCGTCTTGCCTTGTTGCAGGTGCAGTTCGGCGAGACGGAGCCGGACACATGTATTGCGGGGGGCCAATGCCAAAATCTTGCGATAGGCGCTGCACGTTTCTTGCGTAGCCGCATTCTGACTATAGACTTTGGCCCCCGCAAGGTAATCGGCGACCGCATTGTGGACTTGGCCACGCCGGGCGTTCACATCGCCCAACGACACGCAAATATCAGCCCTATTCGGTTGGATTTTGAGAATTTCTTTGTAGCAAAAGACGGCCTTGACGACACTTTCCTCCTGGAGAAAGAGCCGGGCCGCTTGATCGTAGGCTTCGGTCGCCTCTGGCATCAGCTGATTTTTAAGAAAAAGCTCACCCAGGCATAGCGAAATCTCAGGTTCGTCGGGGAGATGCGCGATAGCTTTCCGGCATTCGGCAATCGCCCGGTCTACCTCGCCCTGGACGGCCAGTTCTCGCGCCCGTAGAACGATTTTCGAGGCTTTATCCCGCGACAAGAAATTCCCCCTACTTATCAGTCTTATCGGAAGATAAACCTAGCCCAATAAGGGGTCTAAGTCAAGTTTGCAAAATGAGAAGGGCTCCTCCGATGAGGAGCCTTACTGAAGAAATACACAGTCGAATCCGGCGTGCGCAGTGGCTAGGCTTTTACAACATTTGAGGCCTGCGGCCCCTTAGCTCCCTCCACAATGTCAAATTCAACATTCTCCCCTTCTTTCAGGGATTTGAACCCATCTCCCTCGAGTGCCGAATAGTGCACAAACACGTCCTGGCCAGATTCCAGTCGAATAAAACCAAACCCCTTGCGATCGTTAAACCATTTGACAGTGCCCTTGGTTTTCACACCGCCCTCCTTTTGTCACGAGTTCTCGAACTGTTGGAACACCAACACCTGCCCATGAGAGAACGGCCTGCAAGCAAAGCCTTAGGCACTTCATCGCAGTATCGGGGGAGCATCTACCACAGCCCCTACCACCTGTCAAGTGAATGCATTCGTTAGATAATGTCCGGACGGGCACCCTGCCGGACGATCAGAGGGTGGCTGCTTGCGGGAGATGTGGTTTACATTGCGGAGGTTTCAGTATAACCTACGATACCTGTGGATCGGTCTCCTTGCGGATAATCGATAAGTACTGCCTGCAGGAACTGGGTGTACCCTTCGCCCTCAGCCTGGCAGCGCTCACCTTTATCTTGTTGACACGCGAAATTCTACGCCTCGTAGAACTTCTCATCAATAAGGGCGTGGGCATTGTTCCGCTGCTCAAAACGTTTTTTCTCCTGTTGCCATCCTTCTTCGTGCTGACCCTTCCCATGGCCTGTCTTATTGCCTCCATCAGTGCCTTCAGCCGCCTTTCATCGGATCGAGAGCTGACCGCGTTGCAGGCAAGCGGCATCAGTAACAACCGTCTCCTTCGGCCCCTGTTTATCTTTGCTTTCGCGGTCTTCGGTGTCACTCTCCTCCTCGCCCAGTACGCGCAGCCATGGAGCGGACCATCAGTGAAAAAATCAGCGCTCATGATGCTCCGCGGCGAAGTCTCGTTGACCTTGGATGAAGGTGTTTTCAACACTCCGACAACAAATGTTGTCATGTACGTGGGTGATACTGGCCTCTCAGGAGCGGGACCCGGCGTTTTTATCTCCGATACTCGGACCAAGAGTGA
>VBON01000363.1 GCA_005877525.1 Nitrospirota bacterium | reverse complement strand
TCCAGGGTCGTCCCGCATTGTCCACGACCGGGAGGGCAACATAGTGATGCGCGGCGTAGTCGGCAATGGCCGCTGGATTCGCCAGACCATCCTTCATTAGCTTACCGGTTTTGGCGTCATACAAGGCATCGCCTCTCACCTCGACCTTTGTCGGTCCGATCTTATTCATGGCCCGCCCTCCGGATTCTGGAGTGGTTAAGGTATGCTACCAGCGGTCGGATTTCAACCCCAAAAAAGGACGGCAATTCGGACGGAGGGAGGCTGATCTGAGAGACGATTTAACTGTTAGGGGCGGGAGGCGTTGAACTCCAGCTCTTTGAGGCCGTGCCGATCAAGACGGTAGAAGGTTTCCGCCCTGAAGTGGTTGTCTGATCGGCTTTTTCCCTGCGGATAGAGCTTCAAGTTAATACCGCCGACGTACTCGTCAGGCTCAATTGCAGGACCGCGCCAGGATTCGGCTTCCAGGTGCTCTCTGGCCAACTGCTCCCCTGCTTTGGTGAGCTCTTTCAGGACTGCAATGCTGACGGTGACGCCCAGATCGCCGAGGGCCCTCACCAAATCTCCAGTAGCGGCACTCAACTCCGGTGATTCATCGGCTTGCGCTGGGGGCGCGCCCATAAACTGCAGGCCCATAAACTGCAGGAATGCGGCGGTACTAATGGCCAGCAGGAAACGTCTCATGCGGGATAGTTTACCACGGCCTCCACGTCACGGCAAATCGTGAATGATAGCCATTCGGAAGGACATAATCCGGAGTGGATGCTAGTTCTGGTTTCGCTCCAAAAGCTCTTTCAGCCGTTGCAGGACGGTTTCCACTTCGGTCTCAGCATTCACACCGGTCAGCGCCATAGCCACCCTGATAGGAGGAGCAGGAAGTCTGAATTTCAGGCGGACGATGGCATGCGTCGCGCCAGATAACGCGTCGCTCTTAAACCTGACGCTGCCAAGATACCGGATCCGTGCGTCCTCCCAGGTGCACCAGGCAAGATCGTACGGCGCCCTATCGGACAGGATCTGGACGTCCCAAAGGACATGGATGCCCAGGGGCCCTCCGACAATCCACTGCGACCGGTTGGGATCCAGAATTTGGACGCGCTCCACGCGCTCCATGAATTCGGGAAGGTGAGCAGGATCGCGCCAGAAGGCGTACACCTCTTTCCGGGAACGATCAATAATGACGGACTTTTCGATGACCTGGATGTTTTCGTTTTCGGGAATCGGGCAGGCTTTTTCGCTAGCGACTTCCTGAGGAGAAAGGCTTGCCTCCGCGACATTCCCCATCCCCAGGAGGAGAAGAGCTAACATGAGCAGTAAGGTCTGCACTGTTGATCTGGTATCAGAGGGGCGTCCTACCGGACAATGGACAAATTTGGCGATGGGCAGAGAAGATGTCGAGGTTTTGATCGCTGAGTCCTAGGGTTAAAGTCTAGCCTCTTTCGGGTTAATTATTTCATGTACAGTGACTGTTAACCTATTATTGTTTAGATGGTTATCGCGAATGCTTCTGAGATGCCGATTCGAAAGTCCATTGCTCCAAGACGGTTTGGCACGCTGATTCCATTTCCAAGCAGTAGTACGTTCCTGGCAGGGATTGCCAAACAATCCCCGCTCTGGGCTCCGCAGACAAATGCCTAACCCTAATCCCCTGCCCACGAATCTCCCTAAGAATTGCGGACACCAGCAGTGCAAGTGCCTCGCAACCCAGCACTCCTCATACTGTAGTGACGACTGCGAGCATGCTGCCCGCCTGGATGGCACCAGCCCATGCCCGTGCAAGCACTTGGAATGTCATAAGAATTAGCCAGATTGGAGAATTAGCCAGATTTGGCCC
>VBON01000084.1:15980-16226 GCA_005877525.1 Nitrospirota bacterium | reverse complement strand
GGGACAAGCGTAGCTGACGTACAGAATGATCGCCTAGGGATGGCGGGCCGCTTTGCCCGAGAGTTCAATGTGCACGTCATCTTGAAAGGTGCGGGTACGGTGCTGGCCGGCCCGGATGGTTCCCTCGCCGTGAATCCCACGGGCAATCCGGGAATGGCCACCGGGGGAACCGGTGATGTCCTGACCGGCATGATCGTGGGACTCCTGGCACAAGGGCTTTCTCCCTGGGAAGCGGCCTGCGCGGGG
>VBON01000084.1:9808-15930 GCA_005877525.1 Nitrospirota bacterium | reverse complement strand
CTCGCCCGGGATCTGCTTGAGTCTATTCCCGAGGCGATTCGCGACCTGCAGTCGGAAGAGAACCTCGTTTAATGCCATTAGCCTTAGTAGACCATGCGGAGAGCACCAGGATGCGTGCGGAGTTCACATCTACGCTAGAGACTTCTTGCAGCCTCGAAACAGAAGAGTTGGAAGAGCGGCTGGAGCGTGCCTGCAGAGGCGGAGAGATCATTGCCTTGGTCGGACCGCTCGGAGCCGGCAAGACCTGCTTGGTCAGGGGACTGGCGCGAGGCCTAGGTGTTCCCGACCAGTGCACAGCCAGCCCGACCTTCACGCTGATTCACGAATACCGCGGCCGGCTGCCGGTCGTGCACGTCGACTTGTATCGGCTCGATGCGGAGGAGGCTTCAAACCGCTTGGGCCTTGAAGAATATCTCGAGTCACCGGCGGTGACGGTGATTGAATGGGCCGACAAGATCGCGACGCTGCTTCCCCGCGATCATCTTCGGATCGAACTGGAGCATCGCGGGGATGAGCGCCGACAAATCACGTTGTTTCCGCTCAGCGCAAGTTATCAAACGCTCGTGCGGGATGTCATGAACAGCGCGCGCCACCGAGGAGGCCAATCAGCATGATGCTTCGCGTCTTCGAGCGATCGTCCTGAACCATGGTCCGCCTGATTCTGGTCGTGATCCTGTTGACGTTATCGCTGACGTTCTTTCTGCAAAACCGCAGCGAAGAAGCCGTGCTGCATTACTTCGGCGCCACCAGTAAACCGACACCCATCTATAAACCGATTCTGACTGCATTTGGCGCCGGGGTGTTCATCATGGGACTGCTGCTTTTTCCGGCCTGGATAAAGCTCCGTATGGAACTCCGGCGTTCCCGGAAAGCCTTGCAGCTGGCCGAAGAAGAGCTGGATCGGCATCGCAGCCCTTCAGGGATCCCCGGCAGTCGCCCTCCGCTGTCGTACCCGCGAGGCGAGGTCCTGGAGGATGAAGATGTTCTCTGATCTCACCCCCCTTATGCGCCAGTATCGAGAGTTGAAACAACGGTATCCCGAGGCGCTGCTGTTCTTTCGCGTGGGCGACTTTTATGAAATGTTTTATGAGGATGCGGTGGAAGGCGCCCGGCTCTTGGAGATCGCACTGACGTCGCGGGATAAGAACAAGACAGATCAGGTGCCTCTCTGTGGGGTCCCGCATCACGCAGTCACCGGCTATCTCGTCAAGCTTCTGAAGGCCGGCCGCTCCGTGGCCCTGTGCGAGCAGGTAGAGGATCCACGTCTGGCGAAAGGCCTGGTCCGCCGCGAAGTCGTCCGGGTCTATACGCCCGGCACATTGATTGAATCCGATCTACTCACGCCCGGGGAACCGAACTTTCTGGCGTCCTTGTGTGTGTCTCCTACTGGAGCAGGCTTGGCTTGGCTGGACCTTTCAACCGGTGAATTTCGGGCCTTGGAAATGTCGGAGGGATGGGAAGACCGGATGCGGGATGAATTGATTCGAATCGAGCCCCGCGAGCTCTTGGTTCCGCACGATCAGTCCGAACAGCTTCGCCGGCTTTTCAGCGCGATCGTCCCTGCCGTTACGGCCGCCGAGATGGCGATCTTTGATAGCACTGCTGCCAGGACACTGCTGTTGGAGCAATTTCAGGTGTCCTCGCTGGCCGGTTTCGGATGCGATGAGAAGCCTCTCGCCCTCAGCACGGCAGGGGCGCTTCTCAGTTATGTCAAACAGACACAACCCGGAACACGCTTATCGCACGTGGTGCGTCTCACGACCCATGGTAGCGGGCCCATCATGACCCTCGATCGGGCGACTCAACGCAATCTAGAGCTCGTTCGCAGGGCCACCGACGGGCGGCTGGAAGGCTCGCTGCTAAGCGCTCTCGACCGAACCCTTACTTCCATGGGCGCCCGGCTGTTGCGCGCGTGGGTCTTACACCCGCTGACTGATATTGTCCCCGTTTTGGAGCGCCAAGAAGCGGTGGCAGAGTTGCATGCCGACTTCGAGCGGCGAAGCAGGCTTCGGGCGGCGCTCAAAGGCGTCTCCGACCTGGAGCGTCTGATGTCCCGCATTGTCTTGGCGGCCGCAAATGCGAGAGATCTCCTGGCGCTGAAAGACTCCCTGAAAGCGCTCCCGGAGATCAATCAGCACCTTGCAGCGTGCACCTCGCCTTTTTTAAAACAACGCCATGAGCAGTGGCATGACCTCGCCGAATTGGCTGTGGCCATTGAGCGCACCCTTCAGCCGGATGTGCCGGCGTCGGTCAAAGAAGGAGGGCTCATTCGGGATGGGTACGACCCCGCGCTTGACGAACTGAGAGTTATCAGCCGGGATGGGAAAGCCTGGATCGCTGCAATCGAGCGCCAAGAGCGCGATAAGACGGGCATCGAGTCTCTGAAAATCCGCTATAACCAGGTCTTCGGGTATTACATCGAGATCACCAAGACGAACCTGGATCGAGTTCCTCTGCATTACGCTCGCAGACAAACTCTCGTCAATGCGGAGCGGTTTACCACCCAGGAACTCAAAACGCTCGAAGATAAAGTCCTGGGCGCCGAAGAACGGATTCGGACCCTGGAGTTTGAGCTGTTCGACGCCCTACGGCGAATTGCGGCGACAGCCGCGCCCCGAGTCCAGAAGCTCGCGCAGATGCTCGCTGCCATTGACGTCGTCACGGGGCTGGCCCTGGTCGCTTCGGAAAATGCCTATTGCCGTCCCGAACTGACCTGCGACGACCGGCTCATCATCACGGACGGACGCCACCCGGTCCTGGAGCAAGGGCGTCTGCCAGGTGGGTTTATTCCGAATGACGTGCACCTCGGAGGGCCCACTCATCGCCTGCTGGTCATCACCGGTCCCAACATGGCCGGGAAAAGCACCTATTTGAGACAGACTGCCTTGATCGTCTTGATGGCCCAGATCGGCTCCTTCGTGCCCGCTAAAGTCGCCGTGATCGGCGCCGTCGACCGCATATTTACCCGAGTCGGGGCTTCCGATAACCTGCTCGAGGGCCAGAGCACATTTATGGTGGAAATGACCGAGACCGCCGACATCCTTCATCATGCGACCGCGCGAAGCCTGGTCATCTTAGATGAGATCGGCCGCGGCACGAGCACCTTCGACGGGCTGAGCATCGCGTGGGCCGTTGCGGAGACCCTGGCTGACGCTTCGCGCATCGGCGCCAGGACCCTGTTCGCGACTCACTACCACGAGCTCACCGAGCTTGCCCACAGCCACTCCGGCGTTCGCAATTATAATGTGGCGGTTCGGGAGCGGGGGGAGGAGATACTCTTCTTGCGAAAGATCGTCGAGGGCGGCAGCGATCGCAGCTATGGAATCCACGTGGCGCGCCTGGCAGGACTGCCTCGTGTGGTCATTGCGCGCGCGCAGGAAGTGCTGGCGCGCTTGGAAACCGGAATGAGCGACCAGGACCGCGATCCGGACGGCATATTATTGCCGCAGGACGCGGCGACAGATGCCACCCTGCCACCACCTCATCCGATCTTGGATGAAATGCGGCAGATGGACCTTTTTAAGATGACGCCGCTCGAAGCGCTGAACAAGCTTTCGGAGATGAAAGAGCGATTACAACAGGAGACGTCCGGATAAAAAAAAGGCGGCAGGCCTTTGCAAGCCTGCCGCCCAGAGCCTTCTCTGACGAAACTCGCTCAGCAGCCCTTATAGTCTTTAAACCGAACGTTGGACTTTCCGATCTGCGTGGTACCACCAGCCTGAGGCGCCCCTAATACATCGGCGGGTACCGGGGTGCCCTTCCCACACTCGGACTTCATCTCGGGGAACCCTGGCTGAGCTTTCATGGCCACCGGAGAAAGCCCGGGGGAGGATCCTTGTGCGACGGGCATCAGCCCCGACCAGAGCTTATCATCCACGTCTTTCACAGCCGTCGCGACGCGCTTGTTCTGCTCGACTTCCTGTACAACCATTTCGACAACGTCCGCATTCGTGCCGGGCGCCACTTTGTCGGCGGCGGCCGGTCCAGGGGTAGGACGGGCTTTGGACTTTAGGAACTCCAGGTCCTTGCCGGACGCAAAGACACGCATATTCTTCCCGGGAAGCATCTTGCCCCAGTACTGATCAATCTCACCGCTGTTCCGGACGCCTTTCCAGGTCCAGTTCACCCAAACCGCATCTTCGTATGGATCGACGATAATGACCCTAGCCAGGACAGTCTTGGGTGTGCTGAAATCCTCCTCGAATCGCTCCGAGAAGGCCTCAATCGCGAGCGCGACACCGGCTGCACCCGTCAGCATGACCGCGGCGCTTACCGCCAGTAGTTTGGAATAAGCCTTCATCCGACTCCCTCCTTCGTAGAGAAAATGTGAGGATAAATTATTTGATCACCTTGAAGGCCGTAATGGTCGGCCGGCCCCCGACATCTTCGACATTCACTTCCATATTCACAAGTTCCTGGTTCGCCTTCATCATCTGGTCCATCAATCCCTTGTCCTTGACGGCGAGGCGCACAGTGGTTTGAGCATGGTACCACCCGGAATAGGGAGCATTCTTCTCGGGCCCCCCCTGGAAGCCCCAAGCACCGCCGCCCGCAAAGCCATCCGGCGTTTCAGTCGTGGGACCGGAAGTGCGTCCTCCCGGTGTACCGGAACCCGGCGCTCCGGTATTCCAGTACTGGATCCCAAAAAGTACTTCATTGTCGGGGTTTTCGGCCCACGCCGACCAGATCCGACCCTTCAGGATTTCAGCTGACGCCTGGTCGACCGGCCAGGCTCCGATTATAAACAGGGCGATGACTGCAGCAATGATGACACCTCGTTTCATGCTGGCTCCCTCCTTGAAATTAACTTTATCGTCGGATGACAATGCTCGTAAGACCTTCAGTGGGAACCGATGCTACTAGAGGCCTTTTTTTTTGTCAAGAAGATTTTGGATGTTGCTAAACCACATCTAACATAATGATATGTATCATGTTTTATGGTCTATGTGCGCCATCAAAATGTTCGCGATTCCGGCCGTTAAACGGACATCCTTTCTGCTCATGTTAGGTACGAAAACATACGTACTTATATTACATGAAAGCACTCCGCGGCCCCGGTTGATTGTCATCCGTTAGCGGGATTGCTCGGGAATTTTCAGATTATACTTTCCCATCCGATAGCGAAGGGTGTTCCGCGTGACCTTCAATAGCGGCGCGGCCTCGGAAACATGTCCCTGCGAGCGCCCCAGCGCCTCCCGCAGCATGACTTTCTCCACTTCCTCAACGGAGAGACCGTATGACAGCAAAGAGGGAAGCGTGTTGTCCGATGAGGCCTGGATTCTGGCTTTCAGATAACCCGGCAAGTTATCGATGTCAACACGGGTGCCCTTGCACGTGATTGAGATCCATTCCACCATATTTTGAAATTCTCGAATGTTGCCCGGCCAGGAGTAGCCCTCGACGAGCCGAAGGGCGTCGGCCGTGAACCCCGAGATCCTCAGGCCCCGCTCCCGATTGTATCTCGCCAGCAAGTGGTCGAGCAGCACGTGAATGTCGCCGGTGCGGTCTCTTAACGGCGGCAAGTGCAGCGGACAGACACTGATACGATAGAAGAGGTCTTCCCGGAATTTGCCCTTCTGCAGCAGGTCTCGAAGATCGTGATTTGTCGCCACCACAAGCCGCAGATCCACCTTGATGCCTTTGAGTCCGCCCAACGGTTCAAGCATGCGGTCTTCGATCACGCGCAGCAGCTTCGCCTGGATCGGCATGCTCATTTCACCGATCTCGTCGAGAAACAGCGTACCTCGGTGGGCGAGAAGAAACCTTCCCGGTTTTGCCTTTTTGGCATCGGTGAAGGCGCCTTTTTCATAACCGAACAGTTCAGATTCAAGTAGATTCTCCGGGATCGCTGCGCAGTTGATCGCCACCAGCGGCCCCCCCCGTCGCCCGCTGGCATAGTGAATCGCACGGGCCAGCAATTCCTTGCCGGTTCCGCTCTCGCCGCTTATCAACACCGTCGATTCTGTCGCAGCGATATCGCGGGCCAGGGCTTTGATCTTCTGCAGCTCGGGCGATTGCCCTACGATATTTTCAAACCCGAACTGCTCACGCAGTTCCCGGCTTAAGCCTCGGTTCTCCTCTTGGAGGCGTCGCATGGCCAGCGCCCGCTTCACGACGATTTT
>VBON01000084.1:0-9799 GCA_005877525.1 Nitrospirota bacterium | reverse complement strand
CCACCGGCTTACTGATGTAATCGAACGCGCCCTTCTTCATGGATTCGACGGCCGACCTAACCGTGCCGAAACCCGTAATGATGATGACCGGAATCTCAGGGCCTACCTTGGCCACATGGTCCAGCACCTCAAAGCCGCCGGTTCTGCCCATTTGGAGATCCGTCAATACCAGATCAATTCCCCCGTCATCGATATACTTGATGCCCGTTTCTGCGGAATCGGCCAATATTAAGCGATAGCCCTCGGCTCTCAGAACGAGATCCAAAATCCTGCGCATCCGTTCCTCGTCCTCAATGATCAGGATCGTTGATTCAGGCATGCCTCCTCCTTCTCCGTGCCCGCCCGAACCGCCGTGAGGAATCTCAGAACCACTTCTGTCCCTTGCCCTTCGGTACTCTGAATCATCATCTGGCCACCGTTGTTCTCAACCAACCGCTTGGCGTTGGTCAAACCCAAACCGGTTCCGTACTCCTTGGTTGTAAAGAAGGGGTCGTACACGTGCTTCAGGTGCTCCACGTTCATGCCGATCCCGCTGTCCGCCACGCGCAATTCAACCATCGCCGGTCCGCGGACATGTTCAGCGAGCTGTGCGGAGAGACGGAGGGTCCCCCCATCCGGCATCGCTTCCCGGGCATTGACCAGCAGGTTCACGAAGGCTTCCTTCACCTGGTCGGGATCAACCAAGAGTGCCGGTACGTCGGGGCATACTTCGATCACCACGCGAATCGGTTCACCCTTGCCAAGCGCACGCCATTCCTGCAGAGACGCGTCAAGCAGCACTTTCGCCCACACCGCCCGCAGTTCCGGAGGCTTCTGTCTCGCAAATCGCAAGAAGTGGTTAATCCGATTCGTGAGTCGATCCACTTCGTCGATCACATACTGCGCCACCTCTCGCTTGACTGAGTCGGGCTGGTGCTCGTCCATGATCAGTTGCGCTGAACTCCGAACGACGCCGAGAGGGTTCTTGATATCATGCGCGAGAGCCGCCAGGAGCTGCCCGACGGAGGCCAGTTTTTCCTTTCGTAATAATTCTCCCTCTTGATCATGGATCTTCTTAAAGCTCTCCTCCAAGGTCTCTGCCATCTGATTAAAGGCCGATGCCAAGGACTCCAGTTCGTCCCCTGTACGAATTGCGACCCGGCGATCGGTGGTGCCGCGCAAACCGCGGTCGAACCGCCCCGCTGAGGCCAAATCGCTCACGTCTCTGCGGATCGCGTCAGCCTGCTCGTGCAAAAGCACGATGGGCTTTACAATCAAGCGCCCCACATAGAACCCCAGAGACGCGAGGACGGTGACCATCCCGAATCCGATCATCCCGACCTCGCGCAGCAGCGTGTACACGGGCGCGTAGGTCTCCGAGGGATCCTGCCGGACGAAGGCGTACCACTGGGTGCCTCCCAGACTGGATCTGGAGAGGCGGTGCGTAAAGCGAATCGGCGCGTAACCGACAATCGAGTTGTGTCCGCCATGGGCATCGTCTTCGGCAATGACCCATCCGGGTTTCGGCTGCATCAATTGCTGCATCAGCGCATCGTTGATCAAATGGGCCTTGGGCGGTAGCACGGGACATATCAGCGGCGTCCCCTCCGTGTTAAGCAACATCCCATGGCCATGCTCTCCCACGCGAATCTCCATAATGGCTTTCATGAGATTGTCCCGGCGCAAGACCAGCTTCACGACACCAATCGCTTGGGTCCCTTCATCATTCAGCACGGGCACTGCAACGTCCAGGAGATAGATGCCAGGAGCCTGCTCGTAGAGATCGCTTACATAGGTGTGGCCTAAACCCTGGCCGAACGCTTCGTTCCACCACACGGCGCTTCCATGGAGAAATTCGACGGTGGGATACAAGCTTGCAACAAGGGTCCCGCGCTCATCTGTCACGAGAATGTTTTCGTACGTCTCGCGGCGGATGTTTGCCCACCCCTGAACGTAAGCGAGCGCGTCCAGATTGATGAACGCCGGCATGGTGGAGGAACGTCCCTTCCGAAACTCTTCCCACTGTCGGTTTTGGTCCTGCAACAGACGCTCCCGCGCCCGGGAATCACCCCCATGGTAAGCCATATTGGCGGCCTCCACCGACCCGCGCACCACGAGCGGGGCAGCCCCCAAATGGCGCGCTCCATCGATTTCGTCATCAATCATCACCTCGATGCGACGCGCGGTCGCCGACGCGATCTGCTGGAAGCTATCGCCGATCGCGTTCTTGAGAGTTTGTGTGCTGTACAGGTATGTGGCAAACAGCGCCACGATCCCGGGCGCGAACCCGACGATCAGGAGGGAGGCAACAAATTTTTTCTGAAGACCGCGTCGAGCCCGACCGATTTCCACCGGCGACTCCTGCTTGAATACCGTGGCCGGCATAACCACGGCGTCTGGCGCCACTATAGAGCAGCGGCGAGAAGCATGGCAAGGGAGACGACGGCGCTGTCGCGCGGTCAGAGGGAATCTTCGCGGTTACGGGCGCTCCGGAGGACCATCGGGATTATCGGAAGAAGCGGGATAGAGTAGCTGCACGCGTTCGACTAAGGGAAGCGCCTCCAAAGTACTCTTTTGGGAAGGCGGGCTGGGAGGATGGTCCCAGCGCAGCACTGCAATACCCCGTTCATTGAGCGTGCTTCGAATCACGTCGACCATCGCCTGCAGCGCCAGTTCATGTCCCTCTCGCAGATCGAGCACCCGTTCCTCCTTCTGGGTCGGCGGCGGCTCATCGTGCAGCATTGCCCAGCAGCGGTCGAAGAGGCTCACACGCAAAGACTCGGGTATGTTAAGACTTTCCAGCTCAGAACTGCATAAGGCCAACACCATCAGGACAAATTGCAGATCGGGGAGCCCGGGCTCATTGATGTCGAGGGTTTGCATGGATGTCCTAGGCGAGAACCGGTTCCAAGGCCCCTTTCTTGATAGGTCCCAAAGCCGTCACGGTGAGATAGCGATCGTCAAAGAGATTGTCACTTAAGCGCCAGAGTTGTTCCGGCGAGACGCGGTCGATATCCGCCATGATCTCCTCACAGGAGATATGCCGACCGAAGTACAGCTCATCCTTAGCCGCCTTGCACATCCGACTGCCGGAGGTCTCAAGGCTCAGCATGAGATTCCCCTTGAGTTGGGACTTGGCCCGTTCAAGTTCAGCACGACCCACCCGAGCCGTCTTCAATCGTCGGAGTTCCGCGAGCACGACGGCCAAGACCTTGGGAGCGGCCTCGGGCCGCGTGCCGGCATAGACCGTGAACAGGCCGCTATCCACAAAGCATCCCAGGGAGGAATGAATCGAGTACGCCAGTCCTCGCTTCTCCCGCACTTCCTGAAACAAACGCGAGCTGACGCCGCCACCCAAGATCGCATTGAGCAGGTAGGCCGCATACCGGTCCTTGTCCGATTGGGACACTCCTTTGAGTCCCACACAGAGATGCGCCTGTTCCAACGGCTTGGACCGCACGTGGACGCCCCCGCCGATCCTCGGCGGAATCCGACTGGCAGAAGAAAGCTCTGCGCGTCGCGCGCCGCCGAAGGCAGCCGCGATCTGCTTGAGTACAGGACCCCGGCGAAAATTCCCCGCAACCGCGATCACGATCTGAGACGGCCGATAAAAGCGGGACCGATAGGACAGGACCTTCTTTCGACGAAGGCCCTCGATCGTCGCGACTTCTCCGAGAATGGGCCGGCCGAGCGGATGCTTTCCAAAGACATTCTTGGTATGGAGATCGTGCAGGTATTCTTCGGGGTCGTCCTCGACCATGCGAATCTCCTCCAACACGACCCGTTTTTCCTTGCTTAATTCCTGTGAATCGAATCGGGAGTGATGAAAAATGTCCGCCAACAGATCGATCCCCTCCGTGATGTATTCATCCAGCACGGTCGAATAGAAAGTCGTGCATTCCCGGGACGTGAAGGCATTGAGTTCTCCTCCAAGCGCATCGATCTCGCGGGAAATGGCTTCTGCACTGCGCCGGCGCGTTCCTTTAAAAACCATGTGCTCGATAAAATGTGACACGCCTTCTTCGCCCGGCCGTTCGTCCCGGGAACCGACGTCCACCCAGACACCAATCGAGACCGACCGGACAGAGCTGATCTGTTCGGTCACGACTCGCACGCCGTTATCCAACACGTCCTTCCTGACCATTCTACTGTCCTCGCTTGTCGGCAGCCTATGATTCTGAGGAACCTTGGGGAGCGGGCATAGCCTCTTTGCGGCTTAACCGGATCTTTCCCTGGCGATCCACCTCCAGCACTTTCACGAGAATCTCATCGCCCTCTTTGACTTCGTCGGTCACCGCCTTATGTGCACGAGACCGTCCACGCCGGGCAGGACCTCCACAAACGCCCCAAAGTCCATGATCTTGCGTACCTTCCCGAGGTACAGTTTCCCGATTTCCACCTCTTCGGTGATCTGGTTCACCCGTTCAATGGCCTTCTTTGCGGAGGCCTCATCGCTGGAAGCAATCGTCACCGTGCCGTCATCCTGCACATCCATCTTGACGCCGCATGTGGCGACGATATCCCTGATGACTTTTCCCCCTGGTCCAATGATCTCGCGGATCTTGTCCGGTTTGATCTTCAAGGTATAGATACGCGGGGCGAACGGCGACATTTGCTCGCGGGGCGCCGCCAGGGCAGCCCGCATGCGACCGAGAATGTGCAGGCGCCCCTCGCGCGCCTGCGCCAGAGCCTGGCGCATGAGCTGCGCGGTAATGCCGGCAATCTTGATGTCCATCTGCAGTGCGGTGACACCCTGCTCCGTTCCGCACACTTTGAAGTCCATGTCACCCAGATGATCCTCAAGCCCCAGAATGTCCGAAAGCACCATGACCCTGTCGCCTTCCTTGACCGGCTCCTTGATCGGCACGCCGGCGTCCATCAAGGCAAGACTCCCCCCGCAGACGGTGGCCATGGACGACGACCCATTGGATTCAAGGATATCCGACACGAGGCGCAGGGTATAGGGAAAGTCCTTCTTTGTCGGCAGGACCGTTTTCAGCGCCCGCTCCGCCAACGCTCCATGTCCAATTTCCCGTCGCCCCGGAGAGCGCAAGGGACGCGCCTCTCCCACGCTGAAAGGCGGGAAATTATAATGGAGCATGAAGGTTCGATAGTATTCTCCCTCGAGCGCGTCGATGCGCTGTTCATCGTCGGACGTCCCCAGCGTCACGACGGCCAGAGCTTGCGTCTCCCCTCTGGTGAAGAGCGCCGAGCCGTGGGTCCGGGGCAGGAGAGACACCTCGCAAGTGATCGGTCGAATATCGGAGGGACCACGTCCATCGGCCCGCTTCCCATTCTCCAAAATCGTTTTTCGAACCTCGGTGTACTCCAACTCATGGAACACCAGCTTGACATGCCGCTCGCGATCCTGATCATCCTCTTTCTTCAGGGCCTTCACGGCCTCGGCCAGGATTTCATCAAGCCGCTCCTGGCGAGCCGTCTTGTTGGGAATAAGGATGGCCTGGCAGATCGGCGTCGCGGTCAAGTCCCGTACCGTGTTTCGCAGCGCCGGATCGATCTGTTCAGTGATAACCGCGCGTTTCGATTTTCCATTTGCAGAGCCCAGCCGGCGGATCACCTCAACGACCCGCTTGATCTCCTGATGGGCATGCTCAATGGCGGCGATCATGACGTCTTCCGGAAGACCCTCTGCGCCGCCTTCCACCATCATGACGGCATCGGCCGTTCCGGCCACCACGAGATTCAAGTCGCAGCCCTCCAAGCTGGTCAGGTCAGGATTGATCAGGAACTGGCCATCGCGGCGGCTGACTCGCACCGCTCCGACCGGCCCGTTGAAAGGAATGTTGGAGACAGCAAGCGCCGCGGATGCCGCGATAATGCCGAGAATATCTGAGCTTCCCGATTGATCGGCGGAGATCACCATGGCGATCACTTGAGTCTCGGAATACCATCCCTTAGGAAACAGCGGCCGCAGCGGACGATCGATCAGCCGGCTGGACAGCTTTTCCTTCTCCGACGGCTGCCCTTCGCGCCTGAAGTAGCCTCCGGGAATCTTCCCTGCCGCATACGCCTTCTCCTGATAATCGACCGTTAGGGGTAGGAAATCGATGTCTTTCTTGACCGAGAGGGAGGCCACCGCGGTGGCCAGGACATACGTATCGCCGTAGGTCGCCAAGACTGCGCCGTCGGCTTGTTTCGCCAGTCGTCCGGTTTCCAGCCTCAGCGTCCGGCCGGCCAAGTCGAGTTCAACTGTGTTCGCCATGTCTAATCACTTCTCCTTCGTTGCGCGCCCACAGATGTCCACGGATGAGGCCTCCTTCGTCGATGGAAGAGGCCACATCGGTGTCCACCTGTGACGCATCGTGAACTACACCTGCCTATAAGCCAGAAACCATTACACCCGCCCACCCCCGGCGCGCTTCGTTAGCCACGAGGTCTCGGCCGAGTGGCGTTACAATAGACGCGCCGTTTTTCCCCATTAGAGCCGCGTAATCACAGATTTGTATCGCTCCTCGTCGTGTCGCCGCAAATAATCAAGCAGACGCCGGCGGCTGCTCACCATGGTCAACAACCCACGGCGGGAGTGATGGTCCTTCTTGTGCCCTTGAAAATGCTCGGTCAGATAAGTAATGCGGTTCGTCAAAACGGCGATCTGCACTTCGGGAGAGCCCGTGTCGCCTTCATGCGTCCGGTATTCCTGAACGAGATTCGTCTTCGCTTCTTTCGTCAATGCCATGAGCCCCTCCCTTATCCCTTTCCTATTACACCCGCTACTTCATCCACCCGCCATTACACCCGCCCACCCCGGGCCGATTACACCCGCCCAACCCTGCGTCCGCCAAGACGGCCGCTTTTCCCCTGTTACACCCGCCCAACCCCGCAGCCGCCAGGACAGCCAACCCTGCCGGGGATTATACCAGTAGCGTGATTATACTAATACTTTTTCAATTTTGACGATGTCCGCGGAAGCCTGCCACGCCGGATCTTTCGATGCCCATGGTGCTTTGCCGATAGCCAACAGGCGGCCATCGGGCCCATGTAGACGGACGGGCGTGCCGCTGGTCCAGGAGCCTTGGGTATCCAGTATCCGCGCGGGGGAGAATCCAGTTCCATGGCAGGCCGCTGCGGAAGAGACCGGATCTAATCTGAAGGCCGGCAATTCCGCCAGGGCATCAGGCAGGGAATGAAGACAACCTTGCACGTCCCCGCGGGTGACCGCATCGGTCAGGTCCGCGAGCGTGAGCGCCTGCTCAAGTGTAAAGCGGCCCACTCGTCGACGCTCGAGGCAGACGAGATGGCCGCCGACCCCCAATGTTTCCCCGATGTCGGCACATAACGTCCGTACATAGGTCCCCTTGCTGCAAACCACATCGAACACGACATCGACGGTTGGACTACGCTGGATCGAGACAATCTTCAGATCGTGTATCAGGCATTCGCGGCTGGCTCGGGGGACGGTCAGGCCCGCGCGGGCAGCTTTGTAGAGCGGCACGCCTTTTACCTTTACCGCGGAATACATGGGCGGCACCTGATGATTGATTCCGACACAGGCCTGCATCACGGAGCGGATGGTCTGCTCCTCCGGGAAAGACCCCTGATGTCGCATGATCACGGCACCGTCGGCATCTTGCGTGTCGGTCGCCACACCGAGTCGAAGCATCGCGCGATACGCTTTGTCCGCAAGCACCAGGTACTCGGCGATTCGCGTGGCCTTGCCCAGACATAGAACTAGAACGCCTGTCGCAGAAGGGTCGAGGGTGCCGGTATGTCCCACCTTTCGGACCCCCAGCATCTTTCGCACCTTTGCGACCACATCATGAGATGTCCAGCCGCCCGGCTTATTAATGATCAGCACGCCCTCTAGGTCCGTGCCGACCGTTTGTTCTGTGAGACTCAATCCCATGCTAGCGTCCTTCTCCGCTCGAAGCCGGATCCGGATCGATGTTGCACCCGCTACTGCACCCACCCTCCCTCGGCCCGCCAAGATGGGCCGTTTTTTCCCCTGGCCCGGACGCATCTGAACGCGTCCCTTCCTCGTTGCACCCGCCCGCCCCGGACGCGTCTGAACGCGTCCCTTGCCCGGTCACCTCGTCCAATAAGGTCATAACCTTCCGGACCTGATCGACCGAGGTATCACGAACGAATTTCAGCTCAGGGACATATCGAAGCTTTAGGCGCCGTCCCAGTTCGCCCCTGATAAAGCCTGTCGCTCGCCCGAGCGTCGCGATCGCTTCGTTGGCTTGCGCCCCCTCTTGAAGCACCGTGACATACACCCATGCCTGTTTCAGGTCGGCGGTGACATCCACTGTCGTAAGCGTGACAAATCCGACTCGCGGATCCTTCATCCTACGACTCAAGATGTCGGCGATCTCCAGCCGAATCTGATCGCCGACCCGGTCCGAGCGTTTATACCCCAGCATTAGCCTAGAGAAACTCCATGTGTTGACGCACGAGCTCTACGGACGGATTTGCCCGCACGAGATTGAGGACCGAATCGAGTACCTGGTTGGTATGACGCTGCTCATTGGCCACACACGCAACTCCCAGCACCGCCCGCTGCCATAGGTCCTGCCCGTCGACTTCCGCAATGGAGACATTGAATTTTCTCTGAATCCGCTCCTTCAGACTCAGGAGAATCTGGCGCTTGCCCTTGAGTGAGTCAACTCCAGGGAGGTGCAGATCTAGCGTGCAGACGCCGACAACCATGGAAGAGGCATCAGAGTTTCCCTAGGACTTTGTCCAAGGCATACACTTCGAAGCGGTCGCCGGCTTTCACGTCATTAAAGTTCTCCACGCTGATGCCGCACTCGTAACCGGCCTGCACTTCCTTCACATCATCCTTAAACCGGCGCAGCGAGCCGATCTTTCCTTCGTAAACCACCACGCCATCGCGCACGACGCGGATGCCCGCGCTCGCGCGAGTGATCGCGCCGTCGGTGACGTAGCAACCCGCCACCGCTCCTGCTTTCGGGATCATGAAGACTTTGCGCACCTCGGCGCGTCCGACGACTCGCTCTTTGAAGGTCGGGTCGAGCAGACCTTCCATCGCCGATCGGATGTCATTCAATGCTTCATAAATAATACTGTAGGATCGGATGTCGATGCCTTCGCGTTCGGCGAGGGCGGCGGCCTTCGCCTCGGCTCGCACATTGAATCCGATGATGACGGCGTTCGAGGCGGACGCAAGCTGGACGTCATTTTCGGTGATCCCGCCGACACCCTTCAGGACGATGTTCGGTTTGACGGCTTCGGCGCTCAGGCGCTCGATCGCGTCAGCAAGCGCCTCCGCGGATCCTTGGACATCGGCCCGGATGATGATCCCCAGTTCTTTGACGGTGCCTTCCTTGACCTGCGAGAACAGATCGTCCAAGGTGACCTTGCGCACGGGCGCCATTTCGGCCGTACGCAGCTTGTGCAAACGGGACTCCGCGATTTCGCGCGCGATCCGTTCGTCCTTGGTGACCACAAACTCCTGCCCCGCCATCGGGACGCCCAGCATGCCGACGACCTCAACCGGAATCGATGGACCGGCGTCTTTGATAGGGCGCCCGGCGTGGCTGAAGAGAGCGCGCACGCGTCCGCTGTAGGTTCCCACCACAAATGGGTCGCCCGAACGCAATGTTCCATTCTGAACCAGCACGGTGGCGACCGGACCGCGCCCGCGGTCGATTTTGGCCTCGAGGACGATCCCCCGGGCTAACCGTTCGGGCGACGCTCGTAGTTCCAGCACTTCGGCCTGCAGCAGGATCATTTCCAAAAGCGTGTCCAAGCCTGTTTTCTTTTTCGCCGAGACCTCGACAAAGATCGTTTCGCCGCCCCAAGCCTCAGACACCAACCCACGTTCGGAGAGTTGATTTTT
>VBON01000083.1 GCA_005877525.1 Nitrospirota bacterium | reverse complement strand
AGCGTACGTCTTCCAGGGTCATTTCAAGCTCCCCCTCCCGCATCCAAACGGCCACCTGATGCTCCTTGTGGTAATGCATCCCTGCCGTCGCGCCGGGCTGAATCTGATTCGAATAGACGTAGGTGATCGGCGCTCCGATCGCCTTTTCAATGGCTTTCAGATCGAAGACCTCCTGCCGGCGACCCGGCTTTCGGGGGTCTTCATCGATCTTGTATTCGAGCCATCGTGCAAGACTCATCGACCCTCCGGCAAAAGGATGTCAGGCAGCTTTTCTCCGAATATTCCATAGGTGTCGACAGCATACTTGTCACTTGAAAAGTAGCCAGACACTTTTCCGTTACTTGATTTTAGATCCAAGAGGGACGTCTTCGATGGTTGTCAGGAGAGCCGTGACCTCCTGATCTCCAGCCGCCAGCACCATGCCCTGGGATTCCACGCCCATCAGCTTCGCCGGCTTCAAATTAGCGACGATGACGATGCGCTTCCCCAGCATTTCTTCAGGTGTGTATTTTGTCCCGATGCCCGCCACGATCTGGCGCTGTTCGGCGCCGATGTCCACCTGAAGCTTGAGGAGCTTGGTAGATTTGGGGATGCGCTCAGCCGCGATGACCTTGCCCACGCGCAGGACGGCCTTTCTGAAGTCTTCCACAGAGATCTGTTCCGGCGTCATCTCTGGCGCTTGATTGCTGATTTCCGGAGGCTTCAAAGTTGAGGGCTCTTCCTGGTTCACGCAGGTCTCTCCTTGGGTTTTTGATGCTTCGATTCTGGGAAACAACGGCGCGCCTTTCGCGATCTCGGTTCCGGGGAGGAGTCCTCCCCAGCTGATATCATGAGCGAGCAATGGCTTCGAGAAATTAAGCAGCAGCCCGAGCTGTCGTTTCACCTCTCCGGCCGCGGCCGGCATGAATGGATAAAGGGTCAAGCACAAAAAGCGAAGCGTCTCGGCGGCATTATAGAGCACAGTGTTCAGCCGGGGCCGGTCCTCCGGCGTCTTGGCCAGGACCCACGGCGCGCATTTGTCGATGTATTGATTTCCCGCCTGGACCAACCCCCAGATGGCTTCGAGGGCACGGTTGAACTCAAACTGGGCAACGTGGCGGTCAAGGAGGGGGAGCAGTTCCGACGCCATTTGTCGAAGAGAGGTGTCCAAGTCCAAATTGCCGGCGGGTCCTGGCTCCGGGACCTTGCCATCCGCATACCGCTCAATCATCGTCAACGTCCGATGCAACAGGTTGCCGAGATCATTGGCCAGGTCGCTATTGATGCGGGTGATCAATGTCTCTCGCGAGAAGTCTCCGTCCTGGCCGAAGGGAACCTCACGCAGGAGAAAGTAGCGGAACGGGTCCACGCCGAATTCGTCCACGATCGCATTCGGGTCGATGACGTTCCCGCGGCTCTTCGACATCTTCTCGCCATTCACTGTCCACCAGCCGTGCGCGAAAATCGTGGTCGGCGGCTCCAATTCCAATGCCTTGAGCATGGTCGACCAGTAGACCGAATGGGTGGTGAGAATGTCCTTGCCAATGAGATGCACATCCGCCGGCCACCATTTGAAGAAACGGTCGTCGTCCACCAGATAGCCGGGCACCGAAATGTAGTTTACTAAAGCGTCGAACCAAACATAGGTCACGTAATTGGGGTCGAAGGGCAGCTCGATTCCCCACGCCAGTCGTGACTTGGGTCGGGAAATGGACAGGTCTTCCAGCGGCTTCTGCAGGAAACCAAGAACTTCATTGTGGCGGGACCGCGGCTGTAGAAAATCGGGATGCTGCTTGATGTATGCGATCAGCCATTCCTGGTACTTGCTCATCCGGAAGAAATAATTCGTCTCGCTGAGCTGCTCGACCGGCCGCTTGCACTCCGGACACAGGCCGCCGATGACATCTTTCTCAGTCCAGAACCGTTCGTCGAAGGTGCAGTACCAGCCCGTATAGGCCCGCTGATAAATCTCGCCTTTGTCATATAGCTGCTGCAGCGCCTTCTGCACTACCCACGTATGGCGCGGCTCCGTCGTGCGGACAAAGTCGTCGTTCGAGATGTTCAGCCGTTTCCACAGGTTCACGAACTGCGGAGCCAGCCGGTCACAATGCGCTTGAGGCGCAATCCCGGCCCTGGCTGCCGCCTGTTGAACCTTCTGTCCATGCTCGTCGAGGCCGGTCAGAAAGAAGACGTTATCCTTGCCCAATCTCAGCCGGTGGTATCTTGCCAAGACGTCTGCGGCAATCGTCGTATAAGCGTGCCCGATATGCGGGACGTCGTTGACATAATAGATCGGCGTTGTGATGTAAAACGTCTTCTTCATGATCGAGTCTAAATGGACTAGGCGGCTTTGGCCTGAAGGGCGGCGCGAAGCCGGAGGAGCAAGCCCTCCAGCATCAACTGCTTGTTGAGATTTCGTTCTAGTCCTTTTTCCATGGTCTCGACGAACTCCGCCAATTCCAGGACCTTCTCGAGCGGCAGGTTCGTCGCGAAGCGGTTCAATTCGTCGAGGCAATCAGTGTTGAGCAGCCGACTGGGGTCGCCGCCGACCTTGATGATGGCAAGATCACGAAACCATCCCGCGAGCCAGCCAAGGGCCGCTTCGGCCTGTTCGGATTTGGCAACGGCTTCTGCCGCCGCGAACAGCGCCCCGACACTTTGCAGGGAGTTCCGGCTGACCAGTTCGAGAAAGGCCGCTCGTTCCACCCGGAGAGCCTCGACATCGGCTTCCAGCGCCAGGCCCAGCCGGCCGCCGGATACCATCGCGAGAAACCGCGCATCAGTGTCCGAAAGGCCTCGCCGCCGTTGGAGCACATCTTGAACGGTGTCGACGGCAAGCGGCGCAAATCGGAGTGCCTGGCAACGGGATCGGATAGTGGAGAGCAGTGATTCCGGATGCGAGGATACAAGAATGATCAGGCTATCAGGCGGAGGCTCTTCGATGGTCTTCAGCAATGCGTTCGCCGCTTCCTGCCGCAGCAAATCGGCATTGTCTAGGATCACGATTTTTCGGCTGCCGATAAGGGGACGGTAGATGAACCGTGATTCGATGTCGCGAGTCTGCTCGGTTTCACCCTTGCCGCTGGTCGCTTCGATCATCGTGACATCGGGATGAGAACCGATGTCGATCTGATGGCAGGAACGACAGGCGCCGCAGGCGTCCGGAGGGGACAAGGGCGGCGCCGCTTCGCAATTGACCGCCTGCGCGAGCACCTTGGCCATTAGGCGCTTTCCGATACGGTCTTGGCCGTGGAACAGCAGGGCATGCGGAAGGCGGCCGCTCTGGAGCGCGGATTGTAGGAAGCGCTTCGGCTGTTCGTGGCCAATGATGTTCTTAAACAGCATGCCTCTCCACTCTCGTGAGGTGATTCTTGCTCGTGCGCAACCGTCCCTCGACAATCCGTTGAACCGTTTCTGTGACTTGATCGACCGGCGCGGTGCCGTCAATTACCTGAACACGCCGCGGTTCTTGCTGCGCGATCCGAAGGTAACCTTTGCGAACTGTCCTGTGAAAGACTGCGCCTTCGAGATCGAGCCGATCCATACCCCCCGCACGTCGTTTTCGCTCGAGCCCTATGGAAACAGGAATATCCAGCAGGATCGTGAGGTTCGGGACAAGCCCGCCTGACGCAAAGCAATTCAGTTGCCGGATCACGGGACCTCCTAAGCGTCGGCCAAATCCTTGGTACGCAAGGGTCGCATCGGCATAGCGATCGCAGAGCACCAGCGCGCCTTTTTCCATCGAAGGTCGAATGACGTCGGTCAGGTGTTGCGCGCGGCTGGCGAGGTAGAGAAGGAGCTCGCATCGCGCGTCGATTCCGCGATTGCCGGTGTCCAACAGGACGGTGCGGATTTGCTCGCTGATAGGCGAGCCCCCAGGCTCACGGGTCTCAATCACCAGATACCCTTGCGTTCGAAGCCGGTGCGCGAGTCTGCGAAGCTGCGTAGTCTTCCCGCAGCCCTCAATGCCCTCAAAACTTAGTAAAAACCCTCGTTTCCGGCGCTCGCTCGCCACCTACTGCCTCCTCCTCTTTTGGATGGTTGGATGGAGTGCTGGATGATAGTTTAACTCATTGAAAATAGCAACAAATGGCTTGCGCGCTTGCGTGGAAGTTTGTATGATGACCTGCAGTACCTCTGACGCCGTTTTGGAGTCCGAAAAACAGCATGCTCAAGCTCTCCCTCAAGCGCTACTTCCTGACGGGCCTGCTGGTGGTCGTGCCTATCTGGGGAACTATTCTCGTCCTCAAGACTCTCTTTGTCACCTTCGATGGTCTCGTGGGAGATTTGCCTGAACGCTACGTCCCTCATCGCTATCCTGGGTTGGGAATTCTCCTTCTGGTCCTCGTGATTTTTGTGGCCGGTCTTCTCGCCACAAATATCGTCGGTCGGCGCGTCGTCACATTGTGGGAACATCTACTCCAGCGGGTACCCCTGGTGCGTGGAATATATGCCACCATCAAATCCATGATGGATGTTCTGTCCATGCAGGATAGAGAGAATGGCAAGGAAAAGTACAGCCGGGTGGTTATGATTGAGTTCCCGCGAAAAGGACAATATGCGCTGGCCCTTGTCACTGGCGTGACTCCCGGCGAAGTGCAGGAAATCAGCTCCGAGCGCGTCATCAACGTGTATGTGCCCACCTCCCCCAATCCCACCTCCGGCTACCTGCTGTTTGTGCCTGAAAGCGAATTGATCCCCGTCAGCATGACCGTCGATGAAGCGATGAAAATGATGTTTTCCGGCGGAATGTATACCCCGGCGCCGCCGGCCTCCGAGGCGGTTGTGACCGGTGCCGTGCGCCGGTGACCTAGGCCATGAAGCGACTGGCGGTCATCATCTTAGCGGCTGGTCAGGGAACGCGCATGCGCTCGAAACTTGCGAAGGTGCTCCATCCCGTCGGTGGCCGGCCGATGATTCTCTATGCCGTTGAGCTGGCGCAGGCCTTGGCGAAAAACGGTAAGGGAAGCATTGCGGTGGTCACCGGGCATCAAGCCGAAAAGGTCAAGGATGTACTGGCTGGCTGTGATGTCATGCCGGTCGTGCAGACACGACGGCTCGGCACCGGGCACGCGGTCGCGCAGGCGCAGCAGGTCTTTCAAGCGGGCGAGGAGTGGCGAAAGCGCCGGTTCATTATCCTCAGCGGAGATACTCCATTGTTGACGCACGCGACGCTTCGCGGGATGCTGGCGCACCATGACGCCGAACGGGCCACGATGACGATGCTTACCGCCCATCTCCAGTCCCCCGCCGGTTACGGACGGGTCGTGCGCGGGCGCGATGGCTTTGTGTGGCGAATCATCGAAGA
>VBON01000082.1 GCA_005877525.1 Nitrospirota bacterium | reverse complement strand
TGGCGGATGTTGGCCGAGCTTCGCCGACGGCGGTTCGATCTCGTGGTGGATCTGACCGACGCAGACCGTTCAGCAATCCTCAGTTGGTTGTCGGGGGCGCCTACTCGCGTGGGCTACAACAGCGAGAATCGCTGGCGGGGACGACTCTATACCGACATCGTCCAAGCAGACCGATTCGGGATGCACACCGCCCAGTATCATTTGGCGGCTGTGAAAGCGCTTGGGCTGGCTGGTCGTGCACCGGACCCAGACATCACGGTCGGTCGAGATGCCAGGCTGGCCGCGAAGCGTCTGCTCCAGGAAGCCCAGATCGAGGGAGACAGACCCTTTGTGTGTCTTCATCCGGGGGCTCGATGGTGGTTCAAAGCCTGGCCGGGAGAGCGGTTTGCTGCTCTCGCGGATCGCATTCAGACCATGGCCCAGACGCAGGTCCTCTTCCTGGGAGGCGACCAGGACCGGCAGGTTGTGCGGGAGATCGGGACGGCGATGATGACTCCTTGCCGGAGTCTCGCGGGCAGCACCCGTTTGCAGGAAGTGGCAGCGGTACTGAAGCGCTCCACCCTGATGATCAGCAATGACAACGGGCCGATGCATATCGCCGCCGCCGTCGGCACCAGGGTGGTCGGCCTCTTCGGCCCCTCCGATCCGGCCATCTGGGGACCCTGCGGAGTGGGGCACCGGATCTTTTACAAACAGCTTGACTGCCGCAGTTGTTTTCATCCCGATTGCTTTCGGGGAGACGAAAATTGCATGCGGCTCATCTCTCTCGATGAAGTCTGGCACGCAGTGCGGACCTTATTGCAGGAAAAGTCTTGTCGGAAAAACTAAAAATTCTCTTCATTCATGGAATCACCGAAATCGGAGGCGCCGAGCGTGAACTGTTGCGGATGCTGGGCGAGCTTCCGAGCCTGGGATACCAGCCGGTCGTCGCCTGCCCCCTGCAAGGGCCCCTCGTTCAGGAACTGGACCGTCGGAAGATCGAACATCACGCTATAGCAATGCCGCCCTGGCGAAAGCTCTTGGCGTATCCAAAACGCGCGTCGGCGGTTCGTGAGTTGCGAGAAGTTGTTATGACGAAACGCCCGCTGGTGCTTCATGTGAATGACATCTGGTGGGTTCCGCAGACCCTGCGTGCGGTCGCTGGATTCAGAATTCCGATCGTGGCGCACGTTCGGCAGGAAATCGACCCTCCCAAGGTGAGGCGCTATGAGCTTAACGAGGTCGATCGAGTGTTCCCCGTATCCCGCCAGATTCAGCGATCGTTGGAAGACGGAGGGGTCTTGCCTGAGCGGCTCCGTGTCCTATATAGCGGGTTGGACCTCAGCGCCGTTCCGGTTCAAGCGGACGGTCATCAGATCCGGCACGAGTTCGGCATTCCGGCCGACGTCCCTCTCATTGGAACTGTGGGGAACCTATTTCCCCGCAAAGGATACGAGGTTATGCTCAGGGCGCTGCCGACGATTTTGAAATCGCTGCCTGAGCTCCATTACCTGGTCGTGGGGGGCGGAAATGCCGCCTATGAGACCCGGTTGCGGTCGCTGGTAAAAGAACTGGGAGTCGCGAATCGCGTCCATTTTGCCGGATTTCAGGACCCGGTATATAGTTGCCTGGCGGCCATGGACCTGTACGTGCACCCGGCTCTGACGGAAGGATTCGGCATCGCGGTCCTCGAGGCCATGGCGATGCGCAAGCCCGTGGTGGCGACTGCGACCGGCGGCTTGCCCGAGATCGTTCAGGACGGGGAGACAGGGATTGTGGTTTTGCCAGGCGACCCGGATGCCTTGGGGCAGAGCGTGTCGGAGCTCCTTCAGTATCCGGCGCGATGCCGGCAACTGGGAGAGGCCGGGCGGACGAGAGTCGCTACCCACTTCACGGTTGAAAGCATGATGGATCAACTTGTGTCCGGATACGGGACATTGCTCGGGCGCAGGGTTCCCGCGGCGAAGGCGGTGTCCCGATGACGCAAACCCCAAGCGTCAGTCTCGTCATTCCGGTCTACAACCAGCTCATGCATACCATGCAGTGCGTGGAGTCCATCGAGCGGCTGCCAGACCAGGCCGCCGAACTCATTATCATTGACATCGCGTCGACCGACGGGACTTCAGAATATCTCAAGGGCCGTGACCTGCGGGTCATTACGAACCCGATGAATCTCGGATGCGCCAAGGCGTGGAATCAGGGCGTGCGCGCCAGCCGGGGCGACATCGTGGGGATTTTGAACAACGACATTGTCGTCACGATGGGATGGTTGTCGGCGCTTCTGGGTTTCATGGACCGCACAGGATGTGGTATCGTGAGTCCCGCCATGCGCGAGGGCCCATTGGATTATGAACTGGACCGCTACGCGGCGGAGTTCACGACCGCCTGCAGGACTGCGACTCGCCGGGGATTGCGCGGGCCCTGCATGCTCATTCGACGCGAAGTCTTCGATCGCGCCGGATTTTTTGACGAAGGGTTCGTGTACGGCGGTTGTGAAGACATCGATTTCCTCTGGCGCGCGGAACAGGCCGGATTTACCGCTACCGTGACCGGCTCCGCGTTCATCCATCACTTCGGCATGGTCACGCAAAAGGCCATCAAGCGACAGGAATCCCAGAGCTATCCGGCCCAGAATCTGGAGCATTTTAGAAACAAATGGGGTCGCACGGTGCGGGGTAACTGGTTGCAGCGTCGCGGGACGGACCTTCGCGAGGCCTGGACCGAGCGGTACGAACGGCTTCGATACGGGCACGCCCTGGTTGAGCGAGAATAGCGATGCGGGTGGTCATCACAGGGGGCGCGGGATTTCTGGGCAGCCATCTTTGCCAGCGCCTGATCGGTCTTGAGCATGAAGTGACCTGCATCGATAACCTCATCACGGGTTCGATGGATAATGTCGCGCATCTCATGGGCCATGAACGGTTCACCTTCGTCAAATACAATGTCTGCGACTACTTGCACGTGGCCGGGCCGTTGGACGCGGTGATGCATTTTGCCTCGCCTGCGAGCCCGCAAGACTATCTGGAGTTTCCTATCGCGACCTTGAAGGTCGGCGCGCTCGGAACCCACAAAGCCTTGGGTTTGGCAAAGGCGAAGAACGCTCGTTTTCTGTTGGCCAGCACCTCTGAAGTCTACGGCGATCCCTTGGTCTCCCCGCAGCCGGAGGACTATTGGGGCAACGTGAATCCAATCAGTCCCCGCGGCGTGTACGACGAGGCCAAGCGCTTTGCCGAGGCGATGACCATGGCGTACCATCGCTATCACGGGGTAGACACCCGGATCGTGCGCATCTTTAACACGTATGGGCCGGCCATGCGGCCGAAGGACGGCCGCGTCGTCTCGAACTTTATCGTGCAGGCGTTGAGCGGAGAGCCTTTGACAGTCTATGGGGACGGCAGCCAGACCCGAAGTTTCTGCTATGTGGACGATCTGGTCGAGGGGATTACGCGACTCCTATTGGCACCATCGGGCAAAACACATGAGGAGCGCACCGACCGGGCGTTTATCTACCAACGAAGCGCGCCATCCGTCCATGATCCGACGAACATTGGCAACCCTCAGGAGTTGTCGGTTCTTGAGATCGCCCGCAAGGTGCAGGCCCTCATCGGCACGGAGATTCCTATTGAGTTCAAGCCGCTGCCGGCTGATGATCCGAAGGTGCGCCGGCCGGACATTACCCGTGCCCGAACGCTCCTCGATTGGGAGCCGAAGGTCGGCCTCGAGGAAGGCCTCGGCCGCACAATCGAGTACTTCCGAAAACGGCTGCTATGAAGCTTCACTGCTTCATCTGCGCAACCATCACCTTTCCTGATGACCCGGTAGCGGAGCAGCAGCATCACGGCGGCTATCTGCATGCGCAGGTGACCGCTTTTCAGCGGGCCGGTGTTCAGCTGACACTGATCCAGAACGGCTGTGAGTTTCCATCCCTCGGTATCCCCGTAATCCGGAATCCCCTCGCAAAGAATGTCGCGTATAACTGGCTCCTGTGTGATGTGAACTGTGCCGGCGACTACTGGGTGTTCCTTCCTGAAGACTGCCGCATCACCCCGGCCGGCTGGGAAGCGATCCGCAAATCGGACGGCCGCGCCTGCTTCACCCTCGCCAAAGACCCCAAGGCCTTGATCTGTCGGAAAGGGATTTTCGAAGGACTCCCGCCGGAGGTCCGGACCGCGTGTGACCTGAATTTCATGGGAAAGGAGTTGGGGTGCTTGTTGGTAAGGGGAGAACTCGAGAAGCAGGGATTCCACAGCATTAACTCGCAATGGACGCAAGTGAGCAGGCAGCCCCCGCTGTGGGCCAACGAATACATTGAGATGATCCCCGGCGAGCATCTGAACACCAACAGGCTTCGTCGGATACCCTCATTGGATAACTACGGGGTGCGGGAATACAAAGCCTCAGCTTCGAAGATCGAAGAGCTGTACGCGAAGATTGTGCGGGACAATGTGGAGCTCGTGACGAAAGATGCCCTGGCCTGTCGGTCGCTGATCTCCAAGTATGGGCCCATCTTGAGCGAAGTGCCCTATCACCCCTAGTCCTTCGGGAAAAGAATTCGATAGCCACGCCTGCACCAAAAGCACAGAGATTCATCGAACACTCACGCTCGTAGATCCTGAAATCCCATGGAGCAAGGCTCCTGGGCGGCGGTCTTTGCCAAGAAAGGACACCGTAGGAAAGGTTTTCCTTGACTCACTTCTTTCCGTTATGTTCAAATTGTGAACTCGTAACTCAAAACATAGTGTTTTCATTGACTTACAAGCTGCCTGACTCCTTGACTTCTGGATACCCTCACCAGTGACGGGAGTGTTTCACAGTGCTTATCGGGCAGGGATCATAGGCCTTGCCGTGGGACCAGGATTCTAAAGCACAGATCGTACCTTGTGATCTTCGACGCGTCAGGTGGCGACGGACTCTCCTCTGTTGGACACCGGACCCTGGAGTCCTAGGAGGAGCTATTTTTTTCGTAGTCTGTAAGTGAGAGGGCGGAGCTGTGCCTGAAACCGATGTCATTCCACTCTGGTATGCGGTTCGTACGCGCTCACGGCACGAAAAGCAGGTCCGGGATCGGTTTGAGGCGCTCGGCATCGAGCAGCTGCTTCCCACCGTCAGGCGGCTGAATCAATGGAAGGATCGAAAGAAGGAGATTGAGTGTCCGTTGTTTCCTGGGTATTGCTTCGGGCGGTTCCCCTGGGAGGAGAGGTTGTCGGTGCTGAAAGTCGCGGGGGTCGTCGATATCATAGGCAGCGGGAGCCATCCGGAATCAATCCCGGAGCGGGAGATCGAGGCGATCAAAGTCTTGATTACGAGCACGCTGCCGTATGACTCTCATCCCTATCTTCGAGAAGGCATGTCCGTGGAAGTGGTCCGTGGGCCCTTGGAAGGACTGCGGGGCGTGCTGCTTCGGAAGGACAAGCGCCATCGGCTGGTGATTTCCGTGCATCTTATCCAGCAAGCTGCGTCCGTGGAGATTGATGCCGGAGATGTGGTGTCAGTGTAAGCCACCCTATGGTTCGAGGATCAAGTAATTGTGATTTTTTAGTCGTCGGGGCGGGTGTGGTGGGTGTGTCGGTCTCCCGAGAGCTGTATCGGAAATACGGTGGACGGGTCTTGGTGATCGACAAGGAGCCTTCCCCAGGCATGCATGCGAGTGGACGAAACAGCGGAGTGCTCCATGCGGGCGTGTACTATCCGCCGAATTCCCTAAAAGCGCGGTTGTGCATCGAAGGAAATCGCCGGATGCGCGAGTACTGTGCGTCAAAGAAGCTCCCCATCAACGCTGCCGGGAAGGTCATCGTGGCAAGAGGTCCTGAGGATCTGCCGGGACTTGAGGAATTGCATCGCCGGGCCACCGCGAATGGAGTTCAGGTCGAATGGAGTTCAGGTCGCGTGGCTGGATGCGGAGGCGCTGCAAGAGGTAGAACCCTACTCGCGGACATGGGAAAAAGCTCTGTATGTAAAAGAGACGGCGGTGGTGGAGCCGTCAAGAGTGATGGAGAGTTTGGTGCGTGATGCGAAGACTGAAGGCGTAGAATTTGAATTTAATTGCGCGTGGGAAGGTCTTCGCGGGGACCGCTTAGCTCAGACGTGTCACGGGACGATTGCCTTTGGGCACCTCGTGAACTGTGCGGGACTTTTTGCAGATAGGGTGGCCCATGCCTTTGGTGTCGGAAGAGAGTACCGGATCTTGCCATTTCGAGGCGGCTACTATCATCTGAATCCGCAATCGGTGGTCCACGTGCGCGGGAACATTTACCCTGTGCCCGACCTGCGGAATCCGTTCTTGGGCGTGCATTTTACGCGGCGCCCGAATGGCGAGGTCACCGTTGGCCCAACGGCGTTACCGCTTTTGGGACGCGAGCAATATTCCGGATTGAAGGGCGTGAATGCAAGCGACGCGTTGAGCATGGGCAGCTACATGGTTCGCCTGTTTACAAGGAATCGCGATCACTTCCGCTCCCTCGCGTTGAAAGAAATCGGCAAAATGACGAAGAAGGGATTTTACCGTGAGGCGGCGAGCCTGGTGGAGGGTCTCAAGCCTCACGATCTTGCGCCTGGAGAATCCGTGGGCATCCGTGCTCAGCTCGTGAATATCCGCACCGCAGAGTTATTGAATGACTTTGTGGTGGAGCCTGGCTCTCGCTCAACCCATGTCCTCAATGCGGTTTCTCCGGCTTTTACATCATCCCTGCCGTTTGCGGAGCACGTCGTGCAGACCATGAAGTTGGACATTTAGGCTGAATCCTTGTCGGACGGGATTTGCCCTTCTAGGCGTGAAGAGAAATACTTGACTCCGTGAATCGGCCTCTGTTAGAAGCTCGGGTGATTTCCGATCGTCTCATCCCTTACAGGCAATAGGTTAAATGTGAAAATGTCCCATTCAGCGGAATACTTCGCTGAAACTCGCCAGATCACCGACCGTATCGATTACGAGATGCTTGAACACATTGCTCAAGAGCTTGCGGATTTGCGCGCGAGGGGTGGACGGCTATTCGTATTGGGAGTCGGCGGAAGCGCGGCGAATTGTAGTCATGCCGTCAATGATTTCCGGAAACTCTGCGGCATCGAGGCTTATACCCCGGTTGATAATGTTGCAGAACTGACGGCCCGCACGAATGATGAAGGCTGGGAGACCGTCTTTGCCGCCTGGCTGGGAGTCAGTCGCGCCGGCGACAACGACGCCATCTTTGTCTTTTCGGTCGGCGGCGGAAACGCGGCCAACAACATCAGCGTCAACCTGGTCCGCGCAATCGACGAAGCGAAACGCAAGGGATTGAGAATTTATGGCGTGGTCGGTCGCGACGGCGGCTACACCAAGCAGATGGGCGATGCCGTCCTCGTCATTCCGACCGTCAACGAAGAGCGCGTCACTCCCCACACGGAAGCCTTTCATGCTGTCGCGTGGCATTGCCTTGTCTCGCATCCGAAGCTGCAGCTCGTCGAGAACAAGTGGGAAAGCACGGCCCAAGCGGCGCGCCCATGAGCGCAGGGCGTGCCATTTTTGTTGATCGCGATGGTGTCCTCAACCGCGCCTTCGTCCGAGACGGGATACCGTATCCGCCAGCCAGTCTGGCTGATTTCGAGATCCTCCCAGGTGTGGCCGACGCAATTCTTCGATTGAAGGACGCAGGCTTTCTGCTGATTGTCGCGACCAATCAGCCCGACGTGGGAAAAGGAATTCAGCGTCGGGATGTTGTCGACGCGATGCACGCTCGCCTCCTGACGGAATTGCCGCTCGACGATATCAAGGTCTGCTGGGATCTGGACAGCCCCGAGTCTACTTGCTACAAGCCAAAGCCTGGCATGCTTCTCGCGGCTGCGAAAGAACGAGACATTCACCTCGCGAGCAGCTACATGGTGGGGGACCGTTGGCGAGACATAGGCGCGGGGAAAGCCGCTGGTTGCTTTACGATCTTTATTGACCGCGGCTACGCCGAGCCCCTGCGAGAAGCCCCTGACGCGATCTGTGCTGATTTAGGGGAAGCAGCTGCCATCATTCTTCGGCATGCCTCGGAGTCTGGGATTCTAAAGGAGGAACGATGCGGCAGCTAGACGGAATGAACATCAAAATTTTCGCAGATGGGGCGGATGTCAGCGGCATCGAGACCATGTACGCGAAGCCATGGATCAAAGGCTTCACGACTAACCCCTCGCTGATGCGGAAGGCGGGCATTGCGGATTATAAGGAATTTGCCCTCGACGTGCTCAGGGTCGTGCCGGACAAGCCGGTCTCCTTCGAGGTGTTTGCCGACGAGTTTGAGGAAATGAAGAGCCAGGCAATGGAGATTGCCTCGTGGGGCAGCAATGTCAATGTGAAGATTCCGGTGAGCGATACCAAGCGGAACTTTTCTGGTCCCTTGATCCGCTGGCTCTCGATGGCCGGCGTGAAGCTTAATATCACCGCGGTCATGACACTTGACCAGGTCCGTGACATTGTCGATCATCTCATCTGTGACACCCCGGCAATCATCTCGATTTTTGCCGGCCGCATCGCCGATACGGGGGTCGATCCGGTGCCCGTCATGAAGGACGCCCTAAAGCTGCTGCAAAGCCGGCCGAAGGCGGAGTTGCTATGGGCCAGTCCGCGAGAGTTGCTCAACA
>VBON01000063.1 GCA_005877525.1 Nitrospirota bacterium | reverse complement strand
ACATCCTTCGCGTCCGTCTTCGTCTATCCGGAAATCGAGGATGATGTAGAGGTCGACATCGAAGAGAAGGACCTGAAGATCGATACGTTTCGCTCAGGCGGCGCGGGCGGCCAGAACGTCAACAAAGTTGAGACCGCCATCCGCATCACGCACCTCCCCAGCGGCATCGTCGTGCAATGCCAGAATGAACGCTCCCAGCTCAAGAACAAATCCGGCGCCATGAAGGTCCTGCGCGCGCGTTTGTATGAGCTGCAGCAGAAGAAGAAGGAAGAGGAATTCACAGCCTTCGTCGGCGAAAAGAAAGAGATCGGCTTTGGGAGCCAGATCCGCTCCTACGTGTTTCAGCCTTATCAGATGGTGAAGGACCATCGAACCAACACGGAAGTCGGTAACCTCAATGCCGTGATGGACGGCAACCTCGATCAGTTCATGGAAAATTATCTCTTGCAGTCCAGGAAGCAGCCCGATTCGAAGGGATCCCCGTCACGACCAAATTGACTTGCCTTCTGGTGGCCGATTATGATGCCCCGATTTCGTTATGGATGAACTGAACGATCAGATCGAGCAGCGCATCAAAAAACTGGATCGGCTGCGCAGTCTCGGCATCGATCCTTTCGGCGGTAAATTCAACGTCAAGGACAGCGCGCCTGACGTCATCGCCCGATACACGCAGGCCACGAAGGAAGCCCTGGCCAGCACGCCGGTGCTCGTCACCTTGGCCGGCCGCGTGACGGCCCTGCGCCGGTTCGGCAAGGCGGCATTCGCCTCCATTCAAGACGGCCCGGCCTCGATCCAGGTCTACCTCAAGAAAGACGTGTTGGGCGAGCCGGGATTCGCCCTCGCCGAGTTGTTGGACATCGCCGATTGGATCGGGGTCAGCGGTCCGCTCTTTCGGACCAAGACGAATGAGCTGACCATCGAAGTCCAACAGCTCACCCTGCTCTGCAAAGCGCTTCGCCCCCTTCCAGAGAAGTGGCATGGCCTCACCGACATCGAGATGCGCTATCGGCATCGCTATGTGGACCTCATCGCCAATCCCGAAGTGAAGAATATCTTTCTGCTCCGCAGCCGCATCATTCAGACGATCCGCGCGTTCCTGGCCGCCAGGGGTTTCCTGGAAGTTGAAACCCCGATGATGCAACCGATTCCCGGAGGCGCGACCGCACGCCCTTTCGTGACCCACCACAACAGCCTCGGCATCGACCTCTATTTGCGGGTCGCCCCCGAGCTCTATCTCAAACGTCTGATTGTCGGCGGTCTGAACCGGGTCTTCGAGATCAATCGCAATTTTCGAAACGAGGGAATCTCCACGATCCATAATCCCGAGTTCACCATGCTCGAGTTTTACATGGCCTACGCCGACTATCACGATCTGATCGAGCTGACGGAAGAGCTAATCACCGCGTTGGTGAAAGAGGTCCACGGCCAAGGTACCGAGGCGATCCCCTACCGGCCAAGTCTCACTGACGACCGCACGCTCACCATCTCGTTCACTCGACCCTGGAAGCGCATGACCTATCGCGATGCGGTGCGAGAACACCTCGGCGCGAAACCTCAGGAGATCACCGACCCCGCGTTCGCCCTGGCTCAGGCCAAGCAACACCATTGCGAGCTGAAGGGCGGCGAGTCTTACTGGCAGCTGCTCTCCCTGCTGTTCGAAGAATTAGTGGAGCCGACCTTGATCAATCCGACGTTCATCACGGATTTTCCGGTCGAGCTGTCACCGCTCGCGAAGCGGAACGCCGCGGACCCCGAACTCACCGATCGCTTTGAGTTGTTTATCGCGGGACGGGAAATCGCGAACGCCTTTTCGGAACTCAACGACCCGCTCGATCAGCGCAAGCGCTTCGAGGCTCAGGTCGCGGAACGGGCCAAAGGCGATCTTGAAGCCCAGCATCTGGACGAAGACTTCCTGCGCGCGCTCGAGCATGGGATGCCGCCCACGGCCGGCGAGGGCATCGGCATTGACCGTCTCGTAATGCTGCTCACGAACCAGCCATCGATCCGCGATGTCATTCTCTTCCCACAGCTTCGGCCGGAAAAGTAATGCAGCTCCCGTATGAAGTGTTTATCGGCCTGCGGTATCTTCGAGCGAAGCGGCGCAACCGCACGATTTCTTTCAATACG
Organism: Nitrospirota bacterium; assembly: GCA_005877525.1. Taxonomy (GTDB): domain Bacteria; phylum Nitrospirota; class Nitrospiria; order Nitrospirales; family NS-4; genus NS-11. Next base: position 3,740 of record VBON01000063.1, on the reverse strand, counting down.
CTGATTTCTATCACCGGCGTCACGATCGGCGTGGCGGCCTTGATCGCCACCTTAGGCATCATGACCGGCTTCAAGGAAGATATTCAGGCCAAAATCCTCGGCACCAACTCGCACGTTCTCATCACGACGAAGACCGGAGAGAACATCAAAGACTATGAGGCCGTGACGGACAAAGTCGCCACCGTGCCGGGAGTGTCGGCAGCAACCCCGTTCGTCTTTAAACAGGTCCTCCTCACCACACCGACCGGCTCGCACGGGGTCGTCCTTCGTGGCATTGATATTGCCCGTGAGGCCACTGTCACGGAGATCGCGCGGAACCTCAAGGCAGGAGCCTTAGAAGACCTGAACCGGCTCACGCCTGCGAATCCTGATCTGGCACAGAAACGGGGCGAGAATCCCCAGCCGCCTCTGCCGTTGCCTGGCATCATTATCGGGCGGGAACTCTCGCTGCGCCTAGGGGCGTTTCTCGGCGATCGTATCAATGTCGTGTCCCCTGTCGGCCCGATCAGCGCGCTGGGAATGATCCCGAAGGTCCGTGGTTTTCGCGTCGCTGGAATCTTTGAATCCGGGATGTTTGAGTATGACTCGTCACTGGCCTATGTCTCGATTCAACAGGCGCAGGAGTTTTTCAACATGGGTCACGTGGTGACAGGGATCGAGGTGAAGGTCACCGACATCTTCGCGGCCGATGAGATCGCCCACCGGATCGACCAGGTCCTGGGATTCCCCTATTGGGCCCGCGACTGGATGAAGCTGAACAAGAACCTCTTTTCGGCGCTGAAGCTCGAGAAATTCATGATGTTTGTGCTCCTGGTCCTGGTGGTGCTCGTCGCCGCCTTTAACATCGTCAGTACCCTTGCCATGATCGTGGTGGAGAAGCATCGCGAGATTGCGATTCTCAAGGCGATGGGGGCGACAGGAAAAGCGGTGATGAGAGTCTTCATGCTGAATGGCTTGGTGATCGGTCTCGCGGGAACAGCCATCGGCATTCCGCTCGGTTACGCGATTTGCTGGGCGATCCAGACCTGGTTTACGCTCCCCGGCGATGTCTATTTGTTGAGCCGCATCCCCGTGAATATCAAGTTCTTCGATGTCGCGCTCGTGGGAGTGTCGGCGGTGGCCATCACGTTCCTGGCGACCATTTACCCCTGTCTTGAAGCCGCGCGCCTTGAGCCCGCCGAAGCCCTGCGCTACGAATGATATTTCAATTAGAACGCACGGCGCAGGCGCTTTGATGATTTCCGCAGTCGATCTCTACAAGTCTTTCCGGCTGGGCCAGACCGACATCCATGTGCTCAACGGCGTCAGCCTGGAGATCAAGCGTGGCGAAATCGTGGCCATTGTCGGAGCGTCGGGAGTAGGAAAGACGACCCTCCTGCATATTCTGGGAACCCTCGATCGTCCCACCCGCGGGACCGTCCGCTTCGATGGAGAAGACGTCTTCGCGCGATCCGACCAGGGGCTGGCAGAATTCCGCAATCGGAAGATCGGCTTTGTTTTTCAGTTTCACCATTTGCTGCCGGAATTCACCGCCCTCGAAAACGTGATGATGCCCGGGCTGATCCGCCGGGACAGGCTCGAGCAGGCGCGGGCCGCGGCTGAAAGCGTGCTCAAAGAAGTCGGGCTGGAGCACCGGATGGATCACCGAACGGGTGAGCTATCCGGCGGAGAGCAACAGCGGGTAGCCGTCGGCCGCGCCCTTGTGCTCCACCCGGACATGATCTTGGCTGATGAGCCCACCGGGAACCTGGACACCCACACTGGAGAGGAGGTGTTCCGCCTGATGCGAGACCTCAACCGCGCCAAAGGCGTCACGTTCGTGATCGTGACTCACAACGAAGCCCTGTCAAATCAAGCCGACCGTATTCTCCGCATGGTGGACGGAAAGATCGCCTGATTCTCTGATCTCCTCCTTGACGGCCTGGGCGCTGCTTGCTAGTGTATTTTCGGGAGGCACACTAAGTCATGCTTGCCACACAAGTTCGCCAGAAAGACGGGGTCTTCTACTTCGTCGCGTATCCCGCGGAGGACCTCCTGCGGAAAATCCGCTTCATGAGCCGGTTTTATGGCGAGGGCGAGCAAATCGCCCCGATCGAACCGTCTGAAGAGGACGACATCGCCCGATTTATCGCTAAGATCGAGCGCACCGACAAGGCCTTCCAGCGGCAGCTGTCTCGCGCCAAGGTGCGGGCGATCACGAACTTCTACGAAACCGCGATGAGCCAGCCGCCGATTCCGGGCACCGTCTTGCTGTTCACGCCGGAGCGGCTTCAGTTTGAACGCGTCGGCACTTTTGAGCAGGTCGGGAACTTGGAAGAGCCCGGCGGGAACTATCTGATCATTGACGGCCAGCACCGCCTGGCCGCCCTGCACTTTTACCAACAGAATCATCCGGGAGACGCGAGAACGATCCGCGTTCCCTGCGTCATCTTCGACGGCCGCAGCGAAGACTTCGCCACGGAGATGTTCGTGATCATCAATTCGACGCCGACCCGGATCAACAAGAGCCATCTCGTGGACCTCTACGAGCGCGTGTCATGGGCGGCACCCGACAAAAAGTTCGCCGCCCGCGTCGTCGAGCTGCTCTACAGCGAGCCGGACAGCCCGCTGCGCTATCGGATCAATCGCCTCGGCGGACGCAGCCAACAGGAAAAATGGATCTTGCAGGCCGAGCTGTTCAACGAGCTGCATCGGTGGGTCACCAGATCCTGGCGAACGATCCAACGCGATGGCGGCGGCGCGCGCGAAGCCATGAAATTCTACGGACTCGTGCGGGACTTCTTCAAAGCGGCGGAACGGGTCTGGGGCGAGGCCTGGGGCCATCCCGGCTATACTGTCACCAAACCCGTGACGCTGAAGGCCATGGTCCGAGTGTGCGCGGATCTTGCCGCCCATGACCGAGCGGAGAGGGAGCGTATCGCTCGCTGGGAGAGCCGTCTGGCACCCTGGAAAGATCTCGCGCGACAATTCCGCGTCGAAGGTTTCTATGAGCGCTTCCCGGCAAAGGGGCAGGTGGAGCGCGTCGCCCGCATCCACCGTGAGCTAGCTCGCGCCATCGGGCTGGAGTCGCCCCGGACGGGCAAGAAGGGCATTCAGGACTGAAGCCTACGAGGCTCGGGTCGCCGCTTTGAGGGAGCGGGTAAAAGCGTGAAGGCGTTCGCCAACGGCAGTGCGGTCGCCGTGGCCGGCGATGATCTTGACGAGCGCGGTGCCGACGATCACGCCATCCGCAAAGCGCGCCACCTCTCGTGCATCCTCGGGAGTGACGATGCCGAATCCCACCGCTACCGGCGTCTTCGAATAGCGGCGGATCTCCCGGACCTTCTTCTCGACATCGATCTTGTCGGTCAACTGAGCGCCGGTGATCCCGGTGAGCGACACATAGTAGATGAATCCCTGCGAGAGCTTTGTCACGGCCGCTTGACGGCTCGGCGTGCTGGTCGGCGCCAGTAGGAAAATAATATCCAGGCCCGCCCTGCGGGCCGCCTCCCGCAAGGTCTCGGCCTCGTCCGACGGTAAATCGGGCACGATCAGGCCATCCACGCCCAACTGCGCCGCATCCCGGCACAAGCCAGCTTCGCCGTACTTCAAAATCGTGTTGTAGTAAATCATCAGGACAATGGGGATTTGCGTCTTGGTCCTCAACACCTGCACCGTGCCGAGAATTTTCTTCAGCGTGGTCCCGGCGCGCAGCGCCCGACCCGCGGCCTGCTGGATCACCGGCCCATCGGCGATTGGAT
>VBON01000062.1 GCA_005877525.1 Nitrospirota bacterium | reverse complement strand
GATGCAACGGGTCACCAGCTCGCGCTCCGCTAAGAAGCAAGCAAGTCGCGCTGCGCTCCGCCAGCCGCTCGGCGCCACCCGCCTCCGAAATACAGGCACTCTCTTTCAGCAGGCAACGCTTTTTCTCATGCGACCGTAGTGCCCAGTCAGGAGTAACCTCGACCCGAACAACACGCTTGTTAGAGCCATTTCGCTATAGACCTCGCTACGCGTCATTTTGATCGTCCTGTCCGCATTCAACACATCAGCCGACAGGCTGATCCGGCTGAGTGTCTTCACCGCAAAGAGGATCGGCCAGATGCAAGCGAGGCCGATCCTCCATTCCCGCCGTGGAATGGCCATGGCGTACAGCCACCCCTGATCGAGATGATCGAGAGCGATACGGAGCAGCTGAATAAGGACCGGTTTGAACTGCGACAGAACACGGGGTTCGAGAAGATCGGCCGGTTTGAGTCCCGCCTCCGCCAAAAGCGTTTCCGGGATATAACAACGCCCCCGACGAAGGTCTTGAGGAATATCTCGGAGCACATTGGTGAGTTGAAGCCCTTTGCCGAACCGAATCCCGATCTTTGCCATGGCTTCGGTATCCCAACCGCGGAAGGCCGGACGGTGCGCGCACATCATCCGGGTCCAGAAGTCCCCCACACAACCGGCGACGGAGTACGTATAGGCGTCGAGATCGGACAGCGTGCCGCAGGCAGCGAGGTGGCGCTCGTCCTCGCCCGGAAAAATCTGAAGGTCCCGCTCCATCCCGCCCGTTAAGATCTCTAGAACTTGACGAATGCGAAATTGATCTTCACGGTTGAAAGTGTCGAACACCTGCCGGCAATCACCCAGGCGTTCGAGAAGAGCCCGCTCCTGCGACTGAGGACCAACCGGGGAAAGGCTTTCTTGAATATCGCGCAAGACCGATTCGTTACGGTCCGGGTCTCTTATCCATTTCCGAAAGCCACTGAGATAGCCGAGGCGCTGCTCCCGGGGAATAAGGCGGGTATCGGCGATACTGTCGGCCGCCCGCGCGTACAGGTAAGCAAGAGCCATCTGCGCCCGTACATTGCGGGGAAGAATGGCCAGGGTCAGATAGAAGGACCGTGAAACCGACTTGAGAAGAGAATAGAGGAGGCGTTCCGCTCGAGGCTCTGTTCCCATCTGAAATTTGTTACACTCTTCCTCTAGAGGGGTCAAGACGTTCCGAAAGAGCCCTTGACTCTGACGGATTCGATGCTAACAATAAGATACCCGTGACGGGAAAGGTGTGTCGGCGTGGCCCCGTATTCCCGTCACCCCAAGGAAGGAAGAAGCCAGATGCTTAAGAAGTTCAAGGGAATCGGCTTGTTGATTCTCTCCAACCTGCTGATATCCATCACTTTGTACATCGTCTTTCAACTGCTGGCGAGCGTGGTGTTGCCGGCATTTGGCATTGATCTGCGCGACTCGATCAATGGCTCGATGATGGTGTATGCCTTGGTCCTCGGTTTCGGGGGGGCGTTTATCTCGCTGCTCTTCTCGAAGCAGATGGCCCGGGCCATGCTGGACTGCTATCAGGTGACGGAGCCGCACACGCGGCAGGAAGAAATCGTTTTTCGTACAGTCCGGGAGCTGGCCGACCGGTTGCGCGTCAGCATGCCGGAGGTATGGATCTATCAGGCTCCGGATCCCAATGCTTTTGCGACCGGGCCCACCAAGAATAACGCAATGGTCGCTGTTTCGACAGGCCTGCTTGAGAACATGAATGAAGCGGAAGTGCGCTCGGTCCTCGCCCATGAAATGGGGCATGTCTGGAACGGCGACATGTTCACCATTACGATCCTTATGGGCCTGATGAATACGTTCGTGTATTTTATTGCGATGTGGGTGCGACGGCTATTTGAGGAACGGGACCAGGCCGGACTCGGGTTTATTATCTCCATTGTGCTGCAGATTGCCCTGAGCATCCTCGCGATGCTCGTTATCAACTGGTATTCCAGGCGGCGCGAGTTCGAAGCGGACCGGTTCTCAGCGAAGGCCTATGGGCCGTCTCAAATGATCTCAGCGCTGCAAAGCATCAATCGCTTCGCGGAGGAGGCGCAGGCGCAAAACGCCTTTTCCGACCCGCTCGCGACCATGAAGATTTCCGGCGACACGGGCGGTTGGATGCGCTTATTTGCCACGCATCCGCCGATTGAAGAACGAATCGCGGCGCTGCAGCGTTTCGCATAAGCTTCTCAAGGGGGACAGATTTTAAATCTGTCCCCCTTTTTTTATCTGATAAGGCGACGAAGAGTGTTCTCGCCCACACATCGAATTCAGACAGTCTTGCCGAGGATCCACTGCAGGCCCTCGTGACATTGCTTTTGGACGTCGAGCGGAAGTATGAGCGAGCCATTGATATGGAATGGGCAATCAACGGCGATGAACTTTTCATACTGCAGGTCCGCTCTATCACTGGTCTCTGATACCAAGGAAGACTATCCCCCCAAAAGTTGCTCCATGGATTCTAAAGGCGTATCTTAGAAAGTAGGGTCAATGTCACATCTGGCTGAATGGAGGTTTCCAATGCGTCGTATCGCGGTCTGGCTGTGCGCATTTCTGTTTGTTGCTTCGCCCGCCCTGGCCGATAGTAACGGCCACACTGGCCACACAACGGACTTTCCTAGCAAGGGCACAACCAAGGTGACACTTGAAGGCAATAACCTCATCTTGACCTTCGGACCGATCGATCTGCCGGCGGGTCATAGCGGCGAGCTCGCATCCAGCTTGCCTGTGCATTTCTTCAAGGCCCCCAGGGATTTAGTTGTGACCGGCTTTAAATCCAGGATTTTTACAAAGGACGGCCAGGAGCTCCCAGGGCAATACCTGCACCATATCCTGCTGCAGAACCTGGAAGAGAAGAGTCTCTCGTGCCCTGGGGAGCCGTCCTATTTTGCGGGAGCAGGCATTGAGGTTACCGACGCGAAATTCCCAGCAGGTTACGGTGTGCCGATAAAAAAAGACAGCAAGTTGATCGCTGTCGTAGCGTTTTACCACAAGGTGCCGGTAACGAAAGATGTCATGGCGACATTCACGATGGAGTTGGCTCCTGAGGGGGCCGCTATGAAGCCGGTGAAAGCGTATACCGTTGGCGTCAATGTCGTCTGTTACAGCCAGTTCGGCCAGCGACCTTCAAATGAGTCCGACGAAGGCCGTGCGCTGAAGGTAGGCCTCGTGCAGGTGGATTCCAAGCCTCTAAAATTCACTATGGACGGATGCGTGAAGTATGCGTATCCGCACGGCCACGACGGGCTGCTGCTCATTGCACTCGACAACATGACAACGAATGAGACGCTCTTACGCAGCGTGCCGGACGTGGAATCCACCGGCAACTTGCGCGGCTTTCTTTCGCACCAGATCTACAGCAGTACGAAAGGATTTCCGGTCAATACCAAAGATGAATACCAAATGACCATGGTCTACCACTTGAACCGACAGGAGAACGTCGATCTCCATGGCATGGGGAATTATCTTCTTTACGTGATGCCTGGCCCTTGCGAGCAGGGGTAAAGGCGCGGGTGCAATAGCTAAAGCCGCGGTCGCTACGGGACGACGGTTACATTCACGTAGGCGGGAAAGCTCTCGGCCTCTTCCTTATCTCTCACGATCAACCGAAAACGCAGGACGTGCGGGCGTAGAACCACCGGCGCGGTAAAGTAGGGACGCAGACTTAACGGCTCGAGAAGGTCCACGGGAATGCCTCTGACCTGGGACCAATAGTAAGAGGGATTCTCACCCTCAGGGTCCGCGCTTGCGATCGCATCCAGACGCACACGTGTTCCTTGCCTTACGGTTTGGTCGGGGCCGGCATCGGCCACCGGCGGCCGGTTCTCAGTATCTCTCACCTCCACCACGGCCCGGATCTTGTCTTCCTTACCTTGGTTTTGAGCAGTAATCTCGGCGGTTCCCATGCCAACCGCTTGTGCGCGCCCATCGCCATTCACTCTCACGACTGCCTCATTGCTCGAGCGATACACCGTGCCCGCGCTGCCCGACGTAAGATCCCGGACAATGCGATCGCCATAGACCCCCCGGACGCTAAGGATCTGGACTTCGCCGATGGTATTGATGAATCGGACCGGCGATTCCGCTCGGAGCGCCAAAAGGGGCGCCTCGGGGCTCACCTGAAAGAAAGTTTCATCAAACAGAATGTAAAATCCACGCCGTTCCTTGACCTGAGCGACTGCAAGAAGTCGATAGGATCCAACGGCCTCCTGCGGTAGCAGCATCTCCGCTTCAAAAGGGGCCATGTCCGACGCGGTTGACAGCGGCCGTTCCACTTTTTCCTCAAGAGCTAGGTCTCCCTCCAGGAGCGTGTACGTAACCATCGCGACAGGCAGCCCCGAGGGAATGCCGATTTTCAACTTCATCAAGGTCCCCGGCCTCACGACCGCAGCCTTTTCGGGAGCCGTAATTTGAATGCCGGCCGACTCGCGGTCGGCTGAAGACACGATGAGGACGTTCAGAAGAACGGCCAACAACCATTTCCTTCGCATGAACTGCTCCTGATTTGCAATCCGCGTACACTGCATGTCACAGCCATTTCACCCGCTATTTCACCCGCCCAACATTTCACCCTCCCGCCCTGGGTCGGCCGAGACCGACCCTTTTCCCCCAGCTCCGCCATCTCACCCACCCACCCCGAGCCATTGACCCATTGTTACGACCCGTTGCAACTAAGAGCAACGGGTGCCCCGGGAGCAACGGGTACCCCGACAGGCTTTTGTCCCGTGGACGGGCGCTTTTCCCGATTGCACCCGCTACTTCCGCACCCTCCCTCGCGGGCCGCGCCAACACGGCGCCTTTTCGCTTTACGAAAGAGCGACGGTATTCTAGCATAGCTTCCAACTGAAGCAACCGGACACCGGCTGGGAGGAGAGCATCATGTTTGTCTGGAGCAAACGGTTCGCGATTGCAGGCCTGGTTCTGTTCATCCTCTTTGAAGTCTTTTTAATCCTTCAGACGGCGTCTCAAGGCACGAGCACTATCCCGGCCCACATGATCCAATACCTTCTGGTGAATTATGTACTCCTCGCCGTGTGGGTCTTTGTCTGGATGTTTGATCAGGCCCGGCTGCGGGGGGTGAACCTTTGGGTTTGGCTTCTGCCGTTTGTTTTCGCGCCACTCCCCACCTTGATGGTATTCATCCTGGTTCTCCAACGACGAAAGTAATCCAATGACGGGCTGGCAAAAGGAGACCGCATGATCGAGTACAAAATCGGAGGGCCTTTGAAGCAATTCACGGCCGTCGAAAAGACGCGCGCACTGGCCGACTTTCTGTCTACGCGTCTAGTCCGTGCGATTGAAAGCAACGATGCGGTGGAGCTGCATTACCTGCTCGCTACCCTCGATGATTATCACGGTTATCTGTGGCGCTACTACCAGCTCCTGGAGAAAACTCAGGCCCCTCAGCGCGAAGGTGCTTCGGATTGATGGATTCGGTAGGCTTTACCGCTTGAGTAGTGGCTCCTCTGCCCATTGGGCCAACAGGGCGGTCGCATTGTCGGCAAGCTGCTGGATGCTTGCCTCGATGGCAGCGGCGAACACCTTTTCGGCCTCCCCGGAGGATACCTTCCCCAAGGCGCGGATAAGAAATGCTCGTCCGTTCAGCGTGGAGCTGTGGAGGGGAACCATTGTCTTGCCGTTGACCACGTCGACAGAAACGGTAAAGAGGCTGTAGGCGCGAGCAGAGGGCGTCAGTTTCTCCTCAAATGAGACATCGATCTGGCTTTTTTGCAAGGAGAACACGATCACAAGCACATGCTTACCAGGGGAAGCAGTTTGGGAGATTTCTGCAACGGATGAGTAAGCGGCGTTCACGCTACGCAGAAGCGCATTGCAGAGGGAGGGACCGATTTCAAAGTCATAACTGTGGAACTCGTTCATTAGCCGAATGGCATCAACATGGTGACGATAGGACCTCATGGGCTCTTTAAAGGAGACCGCCACACGAGGAGCCTGGACCTTGGTCTTCGCCGCCGCA
>VBON01000068.1 GCA_005877525.1 Nitrospirota bacterium | reverse complement strand
CTCGCCAAACCGAATGATGGCGTCGATGGATTCCTGCTTGGCTTCTTCGATAAACCCGCAAGTATTGATGATCACGACCACTGCCGAGCGCGGATCCGACGTGAAGGAGAATCCACTCTGCGCGAGGGCACCCAGCATGACCTCACTATCGACCTGGTTCTTGGAGCACCCGAGATTCACGAGTCCGACCGTGATTTTGGGCCTCTGGGAAGCGGACGTGGTCAATGTTAACAAGGACATGGTGCTCAGTGTAGGGGACCGTCAGCAGGGTGTCAACAGGCCACTTGACAGGAAGCCTCAGCTTTGCTAAGGTACATTCACCTATCTGACAAGGCCTGGCTTCGTCAGGCTCTTATTACCGAACCTTCATACACTCATTATTGATGCGCCTGATACTATCAGGAGAAGACGTTATGATAGTAATGACAGCTAGCGAAGCACCGAGGATGAAATGAATTTATTGGGCGCCCGACAGAGCGTATTCGCACTCGGCCTGGTCCTGATCACCTCGATCGGGGTGGCGGGCTGTGCACTGGTACCCAAAGGGCACGGCGCGTATGATGCGGGTCTGAAAGAGCGCGGTTCCGCGTCCTGGTACGGCAAGGAATTTCAGGGCCGGCTGACAGCGAGCGGCCAGATCTACGATCAATATAAATTGACGGCGGCCCATAGAGTGTTGACGCTCGGGTCCCGTGTGAGGGTGATGAACGCGTCGAACGGGCGTCAGGTCGAGGTGTTGATCAACGACCGGGGGCCCTACATCGACGGGCGGATCATTGACCTGTCGTACGCGGCCGCCGAAAAGCTCGACATGATCGACGTCGGTACGTCGCCGGTGACCATCGAGGTCATTACTGAGGAAATTCCGGGCCCGATGGCCACTGCCCCGTTCGCTCTGTTCGATGAACAAAAAATGCCGGGGACTAACGAATCGGAAATCCGTTTCTCAGCAGCATGGGGCTCCCGCTACGGCGACGTGTGGATCGCTCCAGGTACGGCAGAGCAGTATCGAATCGCATGGGCGTCTTTACGAGATCTTCGGGACGAACGCAAGTCCCGCCGGCTGTCTCAGTTTTCCGAGGATCTTCCCCCGCTTCAACTTCAGTCAGATCCAATAGCCGATGAACACAGTGAGTCAGGGGACCGGGAGGAGATTCCCGTTTCCGTTTGACAGTTCCTCACGCGACCCGATAGACTTCAACGGTAAAGCCGGAAGCTACGTGGGGTCCAAGCGGGCTCACCCTTGCCCTAACGCTAACGATCAATTCAGCATTTGGAGAAAACATGGGGCAAAAGAAAACGCCGGCGCAGGCCGATATGACGCGGTTAAAAACGAAGCTCCAGGAACGAAGCAAGGCGTCCGAAAAGCCTGATGGCGACGCCGCCATCCGCGCCCTGCGAAAACATTTAAAGCGTGCGCAACGAAAGCAGCGGGCCCAGGTTTTGCGAAAAGCGCACGCCAGCGGGAAAAAGGCTGAGGCCAAACCGGCCGCCGCCGCCAGTTAAGAGGAGAGGGCATGGCAGAGGAAACTAAAAACCCTGATCACGACAAGATGAAGACTGCGATCCCGCCGGAAAAGACTTCGGCGCCGACCGCGGAGGCTCTTCCCGCATCCGATATGCCCACGGTTCCATCTTCCCCTGAACAACAGGGCGAAATCACCCCCGAGGCGACGCCTGCCTTGGTGACCCAGGTGCCGGTGGTCGAGGAGAAGGTCAAGGACGAGGTCGAGATCCAAATCGATCTGCTAAAGGACAAGGACTGGTTCCGCCGCAAAGACGCTGCCATCACACTCGGCGAGATGGCCGATGAGCGCGCCATTGGGCCACTCATCACGGCCCTGCGCGATGCCGAGTGGAACGTCCGTGAAGCGGCCCAGGATGCCTTGGCGCAGATCGGGCCGCTGGCCGTCGAACCACTGATCAAGGCGCTTCGCGAGTACCAGATCAAAACCTTCGTCATTCAAGTGCTTGGCAAAATCAAGGACGAGCGGGTGCTCGATCCATTGATGGCACAGCTCCGAAACGAGGAGTTTAAGGATGTGGCTACCAAGGCGCTCATTGAGGTGGGTCTCCCCGCCGTGGAGCGGCTCATGGCTGTGATGAACGACAAGGATAAGCACGTCCGCAAGCATGTGGTCACTGCGCTCGGTGAGATTGGTGTGCCTGAAGCCGTCGAGCCATTGATTGATGCAACGAGGGACGAGGACTGGGCGGTCCGCCTGCAAGCAATCGCGGCATTGCACCTGATCGGGGACGAGCGCGCAAAGCCGGCGGTCAAGGCCCTCATGAAGGATCCCGATTTCGCGGTGCAGATGCGGGCTGAACGGATCATGTGGGATTGGAAGAAAAAGAGCCGCACGGTCGAGTCCGAAGAAGAACGAGCCGGAACCGCGTAGCCCACTTTTCTGGCCACCACGCAGGACCTCTTCGACCAACTCTTCGTTTATCATCCCGCACCATGGATAGACCGCGATTGGGCCCGCCTGACGGGACTCCCACTCGAAGACGTTTCATTTCAGGCCGCCGATCGGACGGAGCTGTTCGGGTGGTTTATGCCTTCCTCCAAACCCACGCCGGTACTTCTCTGGTGCCATGGGAATGCAGGCAATATCATCAATCGGTTGGAGAATCTTGTCGAGCTTCATAACCTCGGCCTGGCGGTCTTCCTGTTTGACTACCGGGGCTATGGCCGGAGCCGTGGTCGACCCTCCGAGGATGGACTTTATCAGGATGCCCTTGCGGCCTATGCACACCTCAGCGAGACACGACGTATCGACCCTCGACGGATCGTACTCTTCGGACGATCATTGGGAGCAGCGGTAGCGGGCGATGTAGCAAGCCGGCGCTCGGCGGCGGGATTGATTCTGGAATCCGCATTTCCATCCATCCCTGCGCTCGCCAAAAGTTATATGTGGGGATTGCCCGCGTACTGGCTCCTCGCTGCGCGATATAATCTCTTGGATCGCCTCGATAAAGTTCGTATCCCGGTGCTGGTGATCCATGGGGACCGCGATCATATCGTTCCGATCGAGTTGGGCGAACAGGTATTTGCGGCGGCCCATTCGCCCAAGGCGTTCTATCGAGTAGAAGGGGCAGATCACAACACCCTGTACGTTACCGGAGGCAAGCCGTATTTTCGCCGGCTGAAGCAATTTGTTGAAGACGTCACCGGATGAGAGTCTGCGTCAATATCCTTACTGAAACCCCTTCTTTGGGTGCCCCTTTGCCTACGTCATCGGTATTGTTGGCTTGTCATCGTTCTTCTAGCGTTCATCAAAGTTGTCGATATTTGACAGATTCAGAGCGTATGAGTATATTCTCCCCCGGAGCTCGATCGGTTCAGGAATCGAGAGAGGGATCAACATTCAAGGAGGGTACTATGAAAAGGTTAGCACTGGTGATCGCAGTCGGCGCATTCGCCTGTTTTCAGGCAGCTGGGGCATGGGCAGTTCCAAACCCTGATACCGGCCCAGGATGCGGACTAGGCAAGCTCGCATGGGCAGACTACGCCAACCAAAAAGACATCGCGCCTCAGGTTATGATGGCGACCACCAATGGGACCTTCGGGAGCAATACCTTCGGGATAAGCTCCGGGACGTCAGGCTGCACGAACGACGGGAAGGTCATGTCGCAACACCAAGCAACAATGTTTGCCGAGGTGAATTTTGAGAATCTTGCCCAGGACATGGCGCAGGGACAAGGAGAGCATCTGGCGTCTTTGGCGACGCTGTTGGGCGTCCCGGTGGAATACCAGCCGACCTTTTTTGCGATGACCCAGGAAAAATATACGAAGTTGATCCAATCGGGAGAGGCCAGCCCTGTAGCAATGCTTGCGGCGCTTCATGAGGCGATGGCAGGCCAGCCGGTTCTCGCCGCGCTTCCTGTTAGGCATTAATTTGTCACAAGGCTCCTGGTCCTCAGGACCAGGAGCCTTTTTGAGTTTGCCCAAATATCTCGGATTTCTCTTCGCCTTCCTTCTCGTCGCTGCCGCGGGCGTCCAGGCCTCAGACAGTCCCGATCCGGCATACCTAGATGAACTTCTCAGGCAGGCGGTCGAACTGCGTCTCTCGGATGCTCGAGAGTGGCATCTCTTGCTGCATTACAGGGAAAATCTGTGGAAAGGCTTTACGAGTGAAGCGGACGGGCCGGCATTTTTTTTGGCGTCCAACGGTAAGACAGACCCCGCCGCGGAACTCGAAGCCACACTCAGGAAGTTGTTCACCGATGAATTAGTAGGCCGAACGGCCCAGGATACCCAGTGCGCGTTCCCGGCGAGGTATCACTGGCTGAAATCGGTCCTTGCGATCGACGATCGACGGTTACTCCCCAAACCCTGCGTCCGGTTCGCAGACTGGCTGAGCGCGTTGAACCCGGAGGGGGTGACCCTCATCTTCCCCTCCGCGTTTATGAACAATCCATCGTCGATGTTCGGCCACCTGCTGCTTCGCATCGATCAAAAAGGCCAGACCGAGCAGACCCGCATCCTGGCGTATACCATTAATTATGCTGCGGAGATCACCACGAGCAACGGCTTCACATACGCCTACATGGGCATGACCGGCGGCTTCAAAGGTTACTTCTCCACGATGCCCTATTATTTGAAAGTCCAAGAGTATCGGGATTTTGAGAGCCGCGACATCTGGGAGTATCGACTGAACTTTACGCAGGATCAGGTGCTTCAGATGCTGAGGCACGCCTGGGAACTCGGCAACACGTACTTTGATTATTTCTATTTTAAGGAAAACTGCGCCTATCACATCCTGTCGTTGTTGGAAGTCGCCGATCCCCGGCTTCACCTGACGGATGAGTTCATTGTGTGGACAATCCCCACCGATACGATCCGGCGCATCCCGGGCGAGCCGGGATTGGTCGCCGATCGGGTCTTCCGCCCTTCGTTGACCAGCCAGATCGAGGGTAGAAACGCGACCCTGTCGCATGATGAGCGCGGCTGGCTGGGCCATATCGTAAAAGATCCCAGCGTCGCTCAAGCCGATGGATTTCGTCGCCTGGCGTTGGACAGGCAGGCATTCGTGCTGGACGTTGCTGCGCATTATCTGCGCTATCTCGGGCTCAGCGATGAGCGGCATGCGGCTTCTTATCGCGAACGCTACCGCGCTGTATTGGTCGCGCGGAGCGCACTCAGAGTACAACCCGCAGCGGTCGTGATTCCTCCTCTCTCAGAGGCTCCCGAAAAAGGCCATTTGGCCAGACGGGCAGGAGTCGGATTCGGCTGGCGCCAGGACGGATTCTTTGAAGAGATCAATCTGCGCCCCGCCTACCATGATCTGCTGGACCCCGAAATCGGCTATACTCCTTGAATTCCTGGCGGCCAAGCTTCGGCACTATGAGAAGCACAATCAATTCAGACTGGAGCGATTGGCCGTTGTCGACATCATTTCACTGTCACCGATGGATAGCCTCTTCAAGCGACCGTCTTGGAAGGTGGGGCTCACGTGGGAGACCGTCCGGCGCGGGGGATGCCGCTATTGCGGCAACCTCAACTTCAATGTCGGTCCGGGCATTGCCGTAGAAACCCGATGGCTGCGGCGCGAGGTGTATTTCGCTTTCGCGGAGTTGGACGCTAACTATAGCCATGCGTTCGAGGAGAATCACCGAGTGGGAGGCGGCGGAACAGTCGGAGTAGTCGTAGACCTGACCGAGCGGTGGACGAGCTTGCTCTCAGCAACTTATCTGCGGTATGCGCTCGGTGAGCATTCAGACAATACCAAGTATACATTCCAGCAGCGCTACACCTTATCCAAGGACTGGGCGATTCGTTTAGAATTAAATCATTTCGAGCGCCGCGACAACGAAGTGATGGTTACGATGCAGGCATATTTTTGACGCGCGAACTACAGCATTAGCGATTCAGCAGGCCATCGATTTCCTTGATGACTTCGTTCAGCCTGCCCGTCACGCCGGGTTTTATCGCCTGGGCTTCGGCGGCCAGCCCTGAGACCTTCTTGCTCAATGATTCAAGCTTGGGTCGGATCTCCTCGTCCGCGGACACCTTGGCCTCAGCGAGGGTTTGGGCCGTCTCTTGCAGCCCGCTGACGGCCTTGCCGTAGTTCTTATCCAAGAGATCGGATTTTGCCTGAACCAGCCGGTCCTTCGCGTTCACGAGGTTGGTCCGTAGAGAGGTCGTGCGCTCGAGGGCGGTGGCGCGCGCCATCACTTCGGTACTCAGCTCCTTCGCTTTTTTTAAGATCACGTCGGGGCCTTCGCGACCCATCTGGTAACCAATGGCAAACGTGATACCCACAATGAAAAGGAAGCCTAGGAATTTGAGCATGCCGATCCTCCCGTTACATTCAATAGCACAAGTGGCCGGTTCCTGCAGCGTCTTAACTAGCGTGAGACGATTTTTCGCCGGCTAGTGCGCCCAGATGGCCCGCCGCAAAAGCTCTGACGGTCGGGTCCTTATCGAGAAGCGCGCGGCGCAGGTAGGGGATCGCTGCTTGCCCACCGGTCTTGCCAAGCGCTTGAACGGCTGCGACACGCACTCGGGGAGCGGGATCATCCAGCGATTCGAGGGCAAAGGTCATTGCTCCGGCTGGCGCCAGGCGGCCCATGGCACCCACTGCCGCGCTTCGTACTCCATAGTCCGGGTCTTTGGCCAGCTCACGAAAGATGAGGGCGGCCTGCCCCTCACCTAAGCGAACGAGAGCTTCGGCGGCGGCGAGGCGAACCAAGGTGTCCGGATCTTTTATGGCTTCCCAGAGGGCGTGGATGGCCTCTTTCGCACGGAGCCGCCCCAAGCTCGCAGCCGCAAAGTTCCGTACGTAAGGGTTCTCGTCGGTCATTGCCTCCAGGAGCTCGGGAATCGCCGCCGCTGATCCCATATCACCGAGTGCACCCGCAGCGAATGAGCGGACGGAAGGATCGGGGTCGTGCAAACTCAGGCTCAGCGCCGGCAGCGCTGAAGGCTCTTTCAGCCGACCCAGGATGCCGACCGCGACTCCGCGCACAGCCGGACTGAAATCCCGAGTCGCGGCGATCAACGGTTGCAGCGACTCCGGCTGTTTCAGGAGGATGAGCGCTTCGCGCGCGACCAGTTGAGCAAGCTGATCGTGATCCCTCAATCCTTGCTTCACGATAGGGACCACAGCCGGCGCTTTTGAGAGCCCCAGCGTGGCGAGCGCCGCCAATCGGACCGAGGCGTCCGGATCCTTCACGGCTTCGCGTACTGCGGGCAGGCTGGCGGCGAGCCCCAGGCGGCTGGCGGTCTGGATCGCCAGACTCCGCACGCGCGGAGATCTGTCTCTGAGGGCCGCATTCAGCGGGCTCTGTATTCCCCGAGGCCCCAGATCGGCGAGGGCCGTCACCGCCGCCCCCCGAACAAATTCCTGATCGTGGGCGAGCAACGCGGACAGCACGCCGATCGCAATTCGGCGAAGAAGGTCGGGCTGCTCGCCCGTCGTCAACCTGACGGCCTGATCGTAATCGGCCAGCGCTTCATCGGCACGGCCTCGATGGGCTTGGGTCACGGCCCGCATCTCATAGACTGCGGCTTGGCCGGGCATGGTCTTCAGGGCGTTGTCCAGGAGCTTGAGGGCGCTCTCATAGTCCCTGCGTTCCAAAGCCGCTTTGGCGTCGTGCAAATCATTGGCGAAAACCGAAGGGGAAAAGACGGTCAGCCACAGAGCCGATAGAATGAATGCTCCCAGATTCATAGCGTCAAATGTTACCAGGAAAGGCGTTTGATTGCAGCCAGCACTCTGGTCATTCGGAGCCATTTGAGTTCCCGGCCACGCCTCCGCGAAGCATCAGATCATTCACTCGTTCAGGATGATACGTCTGGTGTCTCAACGCTGTGGCTTGGAATTGACAGTCTAGGGGGAATATGCCAGGGTCGGATGTTCTGCGGCGGATGTAAAATGATCCCTCTGCGAGACGACAATCCCACCACACTGACACCGTTTGTCACCATCGGCCTCATCGTTTTGAACTGCCTGGTGTTCTTTTATCAAGTCTCGCTCGGTCCTCAGGAAGAAGAATTTGTCCTGTCGCTGGCCGCGATTCCCGCTGATGTGTTCCATCAAAGGCCGATAATCGGCAATCCTCTGGTGCCCCCGTGGCTGACGATCTTCACCTCCATGTTCCTGCATGCGAATATCCTGCATCTTGGCGGGAACATGCTGTATCTCTGGATTTTTGGCAACAACATAGAGGATGTGATGGGGCATGGCCGCTTCGTCCTCTTCTTTCTCTTGGTCGGCGGAATGGCGGCCTTCACGCACGCCGCGGTTGCCCCTTCTTCCACTCTCCCGATGATCGGAGCGAGCGGGGCCATCTCGGGGATCCTCGGCGCCTATGTATTGCTGTTTCCGTACGTCCGCGTAAAGGTTTTGATCCCGATCGGCATCTTTCCCTACATCGTGCACGTCTCAGCTATCGTGGTCCTGGGCTTCTGGATCGTCGTGCAGATGCTCAATGCGATCTTCAATTTAGGGGGAATGGAAGGCGGGGTAGCCTGGTTTGCCCATGTCGGCGGATTTATCGCCGGGCTCGTGTTGATTAGATTGTTCATGCGCTCACACGCGACCCGCTCGGCAAGGTAGAAGACCCCATAAGCCTAGAAATGCTTTAGAGAAAGCAATTCTCAACCGATGAAGGTACTGTAACTCCTCGGAATATGGTAATATTGTGCATTCTTCTAAATTCTTCAGAGGAAGGTGGCTTATAT
>VBON01000067.1:486-27171 GCA_005877525.1 Nitrospirota bacterium | reverse complement strand
TTTTTTTTGAGCGGTGCCGGGCCCAGCAGGGTGGGAGTGATCGGTTCCTCTTTTTGGTCTTCCTCGTCGATTGCCGGTAACTCCAGGATGATGTTCCCTTCGGGGCTATAGAAGCCTTGCCCATCAATCTGTACCATGCCGTCGCAGTTCTCTTCAAAGAACTGCAGGATCCAGCCGTTGAAGTCGTAGCCTTCATCGTTGATGTCATTCTTATCTAGAATGGAGGCAATGAAGAACCGGCAAGCGCGCAAGTGATCCGAAACTCGCCAGCTATCAAGCTCGCGGTGCGCGTCCACGAACGCCAGTAATCCCTCGGTGTCCTGTTTGAAGATCTCGTCTTGCGCGCTGCCTTTCCGGCAGCAGGTGAGGAAGATCGGCTTGCGGTCCCTCTGATATCCGATCTCGACGCCTACCCAATTCCAGCTGTTCAACAGCTTCTCATTGACGCCTTCAGGCAGGACCGGGGCGGCGCCCTTCGCCTTGAGAAATTCCAATAGCAGGCCCAGCGGCGGCGGCTCCTTGCGCAGACAAAAAACCCGCGTAAAGAACTGCTTGGGCTCCTTCGGTTGCTCGCCGCGAATCGTGAAAACCGGAATCTCCGCCATGAAGCGAAGTCTAGCTAGATTCATGGCGCAGCTCGCCACCGAAGCGGATATTCGGCGGTACGCCGAAGGACTCTACGCAACGGCCGCCGCTGCCCCTCCCCGCCTGTTCGACCGCGCCTGGTGGACGGGGCGGCTGCTCGAGTGGGCGATCCGCGACGAGGCCTTCAAGGTCCAGCTCTTTCGTTTCATCGACGTTCTGCCTGCCCTCAAAAATCCGGCCCAGATCAAAGCCCTTGTCGAAGAGTACTTCGGGGAATCCGGCCTGCCCGCTGCCGGGAGCCGCTCCTTGATGCGATGGGGAATGCGGGCGCTCTCGGCCGTCGGCTTCGGCGCCAGCATCAGCGCCGACACCATCTACAACCAGACGCTCCAGATGGCCAACCAGTTCATCGCCGGCGCGGGGATGTCGGACGCGCTTCTCGCCGTCGGCGAATTGTGGAAGCGCGGGCTGGCCCATTCGGTCGACCTGCTGGGTGAGGCGGTCGTCTCGGAACGGGAGGCCGATGCCTATGCCGCCCGCTATGAGGAGGCAATCACCTCACTGGCGAACGCGGCAGCCGGCTGGCCCAGCGCTCCATCCTTGGAAGCCGATCACCTGGGACGCCTGCCGCGCGCTCAGGTTTCGATCAAACTGTCGGCGTTGTATTCGCAGTTCGATCCTATCGATCCAGATGGATGCTATACCGCCATCGCGGCTCGGCTGCGCCCGCTCCTGCGGCTCGCCGCGCGCCTGCCTGTGGGCATCACCTTCGACATGGAACAGTATGCCGGCAAGGACCTGACGATCGGGATTGTGCGAAGGCTGTTGCTGGAGGACGAATTTCGAGCCTACCCCTATGCGAGCATCGCGCTGCAGGCCTATCTCAGGGACACCGAGCGGGACGTGAAGGAGTTCATCGCTTGGGCCAAGAGCCGGCGGCAGCCCTTCGGAATTCGCCTCGTCAAGGGCGCCTACTGGGACTACGAAACGATCATTCACCGTCAACGCGGTTGGCCGATTCCGGTGTTCGCCGAAAAAGATGAGACCGATGCGTGCTATGAGCGTCTCATCCCAATCATGCTCGACGAGATCGATGTGATCCGCCCCATGTGGGGCACGCACAATCTGCGGCAAGTCGCGTTCGCCATCGCGGAGGCCGCGCGCCGCCAGCTGCCGACCAACAGCATTGAGATTCAGATGCTACACGGCATGGCGGATGCGCTTCAGGATGCTGTGGTCAAGGCCGGGTATCGGTTGAGAGTCTATGCTCCTGTCGGAGAACTCCTCGCCGGCATGGCGTATCTCGTGCGCCGCCTCCTGGAAAACACCGCCAACGAATCGATTCTACGCCGTCAATTCATGGGCAGCCAAAGCTTGGATGAGCTGGTGCGTCCCCCCTTTGAAGGCAAACTGGGTCAACGGGAAGAGCATTTGCCGGGCGTCCGCCCCGAGGCCTGTCCTGAGCAAGGTGGAAGGGCTCTCGCAGGAAATGGCCGGTTCGTAAATGTGCCCCACACTGACTTCGCCCTTGCCCCAGCCCGAGACCGGATGCAAGAGGCCCTGGCGGTGGTCAAACGTCGTCTTGGCCGGCGGATCGATCTGGCGCTTGGCCCGCAAGCCGGTAATGTCCGGCCCGCGCTTATTTCCCGAAACCCCGCCCGTCCCGAAGAGGTGGTTGGTATCGTGACGGCCGCCGGACCGGAGGATGTGGACGAGGCAGTGGTTCGCGCGCAAGCGAGCGGGCGCTCATGGCTTGCCACGCCGGCGAAAGAGCGGATCATGATTCTTCAAAGGGCCGCCGACCTGCTGCGTGACCGCCGATTCGAGGTCGCCGCGCTCGAAGTCTACGAAGCCGGAAAAACGTGGCGCGAAGCCGATGCGGACGTGGCGGAAGCCATCGACTTTCTGAACTACTATGCCGGCGAAATGCGGCGGCTCGGGGCGCCGATCCGGTTGGGTGAGGAACCGGGGGAACTGAATCAGCTCCTTTACCGGCCGCGCGGCATCGCCGCGGTGCTCTCGCCATGGAACTTCCCATTGGCAATTCCCGCCGGGATGGTGTCAGGCGCGCTCGTCACCGGCAATACGGTGCTGTTTAAGCCCTCCGAGCGTGCGCCCATGACCGCGTACGTGCTGGTGGAAATTTTTCGTGAAGCGGGTCTGCCGGACGGCGTGCTTCAATTTCTGCCGGGCGAGGCAGAAGTCGGACGGCGACTCGTTGCCCATCCAGAGATTTCCATCATCGCCTTCACCGGCTCGAAGGCGGTGGGACTTGAAATCATCGCCGAAGCGGCGCGCCTTCGGCCAGGGCAACGGGATGTCAAGAAGGTGATCGCCGAGATGGGCGGCAAGAACGCGATCATCATTGACGAAACCGCCGACCTCGATGAGGCGGTCGCGGGCGTCACGGCTTCATTCCTGGGGTATCAAGGCCAGAAATGCTCGGCCTGTTCGCGCTTGATCATTGTGGATGCAATCCATGACGGCTTTGTCCAGCGCCTGGTCGAAGCGGCGCGCAGCGTTCACATGGGGATGCCCGAAGACCCGGGGACCGCACTTGGTCCATTGATTGACGAGCGGGCGGTGCGCAAGGTCATGGAGTATATCGAAATCGGCGAAAAGGAAGGGCGCGCCGTCCTGCGACCGGACTTGGCGCATCGGCCAGGTCCGAATTTCATCGGTCCCGCCGTCTTCACCGAGATCCGCCCCGAGCACCGGCTGGCAAAGGAAGAAATCTTCGGTCTGCTCCTGGCCGTCCTGCGGGCGCGAGATTATGAGGACGCTCTCGCAATCGCAAATGCGACCGAGTACGCGCTGACGGGCGGCCTGTACTCCCGAAGCCCCCGCAACATTGCCCGCGCACGCGACGCCTTCTGTGTGGGCAATCTCTACATTAATCGCGGCATCACCGGCGCCATGGTCGGACGCCAGCCTTTCGGCGGCGCGCGCCTGTCGGGGATGGGCGCCAAAGCCGGCGGGCCCGACTATCTCGTCCAGTTCATGTCCGCTTCGGTTATCAGCGAGCAGACGTTGCGGCGCGGATTTTCGCCCGACATCCAACCCGCCGGGATGAATCCAGGCCCGCTTTGATCTGACATCAGCCTTGCTTCTGCAACACCCTTCTCGTTATCCTCCGCCTATGATGCGCCGGCGCACGCTTCTCGCCCTCCTGGCGGCAGTTCTCATCGCGGCGTGCGCGACGACGCCACCTTACGACGAGACCTGGTCGTGGGATTCCCCGTTCTTCGATGAGCAAGCCGTCCTGGGTCAAGCCGGTCTCCTGTCTTCACAGCAAGATACCTTTTTCACCTCCATCTGGACCTTAGGCGGCGGCGCCCTCGCCCGTCGCCGGGAATATCAACTGCGCACGCAACACGAGTTGTGGGTGCGGCGGCAAGTTGAGTTGGGAAAAATGTCTGCCGAAGAAGGCCAGACCTCGCTGTAAGTTTTCCGTCCAGCGGGCCGACCTTAAGATCCTTCTTCAGGATGCCGATAAGAAAAAAAATGCCTAGTGGGATGGACATCGCAAAATTTGTGTTATAGTGGCGGCTGCATCGCACTCGGACAATCAACTACCAGGAGGTAATCTCTATCGATGAACGCACTCGTAAATGCTGAAAGCGCAATCTTGCCAACGATGGCCCCGGCGCTCTCTCCGAACGGCTTGCAAGACGAGCTGGTGGGAGAGGGAAAGGCCTGGGGCCTCTCCGCTTCCGTTGACCTTCAAGACTGTCATCCCGACACCATCCGCAGCCGAAAAAAAATTCAAGCGTATGTGGTCGCGCTCTGCGACCTGATCGGGATGAAGCGATACGGCGATTGCCAGATCATCCACTTTGGAGAGGGACGGGTCGCCGGCTATTCGATGACCCAACTCATCGAGACCTCCCTCATCAGTGGACACTTCGCCAACGATACAAACCGGGCCTACCTCGACATCTTCAGTTGCAAAGGGTATGACCCGGCTGTCGTGGAGACCTTCTCCAAAAAGTTTTTCAGGGCGCGGAGCAGCACCTCCTCCGTGACACTCCGGTATTAGGCTGGCGATGGCACCGGCCCTACGTAGGGCAGGGCGTTGACCAGATCGATCAACTGCCGGAGGTATCCCGCGCTTCGTCGATCGTAAGGCACCACCAGTCGGGGCAGGGCGAGCAACTCCGGCTCGTCGGCTTCTTCAGGCAGCGCCGAGCGCTGCTCGAGCTTCCCCCCCGGGTACAGATGGGCAATCTGTTCGTTCAACCTGTCCACCTGTTCCGCCGTCAGGAGATGCTGCAGGCGCAGCACCAGCTGGCCCTTCACAAACCGGCAAGAGTGGTAATTCCGATAGAAGCCTGCGATTTCCGCCACCGCTGCCTCCGCGGAGTCCACGATCCGAAACAGGTTCAGGTCTTCCGGCGATACGAGCCTGGTCGCCACCATGTCTTCCTGGATGAAGCGTTGCCATCTTAGCCAGTACGTGCCTCCGGGAACGTCGAGCATGACGACGGGGTGCGGGTTGTTTTTGCCGGTCTGCAGCAGCGTCAAGATTTCAAAGCATTCGTCATGCGTCCCAAAGCCGCCGGGGAAGACCGCGCTGGCGTGCGATTCCCGCGCGAAGAACAGCTTCCGCGTAAAGAAATACTTGAAGGTGATCAGCTTGGGGTCGTCGACGATCGAGGGATTCGCCTCCTGCTCGAATGGCAGGAGGATATTGACCCCAAAGCTGTTTTCGCGGCCGGCGCCCTCGTTGGCCGCCCGCATGATGCCGTCTCCGGCTCCCGTTATCACCATGAATCCCTCTTGGGTCAGCAATTTTGCAAACCGTCGCGCCAGGTCGTAAAGCGGAGTATCGGACGGAAGCCTGGCCGATCCAAAAATGCTGACCTTGCGCTGGTGCCGGTAGGGTTTGAAGACGCGGAAGGCATAGCGCATCTCCTTCAGACTCCGGTGGATGATCTTTAGGTCGAGCATGTCCAGGCGTTCGGTGTTTAGGCGAAGGACGGCGCCCAGGAGTTCTTTGAGGATCGCGGCTTGGGGATCCGAATGGGGCAGCGCTAGAAACTCTTCAACCTGCTTCCGCAACTGCTCGACGGAAATAGACTGCTTTGCCACGTGTGTCTGCTGTTCAGGCCCGGCAATCCCGCCGACCTGACGAACCTGCCCATGGAAAAGACATCACGGTCATCCTTCACGCTTCGGCTTGAGCGCGCGATCGACGACGACCAGGTCCGCCAGAAAGCGGGCCAGGCTCTGGCCCAAGGCCTCGCTGTCGAGCTTCGCCAGGTCCTCGGGATCGAAGGTGACGACTGTGGACGCGCCTTCCCCGACGACGGTCGAAAACGTCGTGCTTTTGTCGCTGAGGTTCGTGAGTTTGATCCGAATCCGGTTCTTGGAGGTCATCTCGGTGCGCGCCAACCTGGACACCGCGTCATTCCAATACGATTCGATCTGTCCCGTCATAATCACATCGGCATTACCCGCCGCCGGCTGGGCCCCCGGCTGAAGCAGCGACACCGAGAATCCCGCCTGCGTCAAATAGTCCACGACAAACTTTGTAATCTGGTCCGCGGCGGAGCCCTCAACCGGCACATAGCGATCCACAATGGTTTCAACGTAGTGTTGGTGGCGCCCGATCGCGGTCTTATCAGAACGGACGTCCTCAAAGGGAATAACCGCCACGCGGGGAGCGTCGCGTACCTTCGGCGGGTCCGGTACGGTCTTCATATCCAGGGCTAACGGGATCGTCTGTCCCCTTCCCCCGCATCCGATCAGCATAACCATTCCGATGCCCAGTACCGCTAACATGACCGCGTGTTTCACAATCTCACCTCCAGTGCCAAAGATAATGTGTAAAAGTACGCCTACAGCAGAATATCTCAAGAGGAACTCCTGTTCAAGCGCGTCCTCCTTAGGCCGGCGGAGAAACAGGCTTGTGGTGGCGAAGACGCCGGGCGAGCAGCCACGCGAATACGAGCGTACCGAACGGAAAGGTAAGCAACGCACCGACGGTCCACCTTTGAGCTTCCTGGTAGAGTTCCGCCGCACGATAAATGAATCGCACCAAAAAGAAGTCGGCAATTAGACCCGCGCCGAACAACCCGCCGGCGAGAGCAGACCGCACAGAATCGCCCGGGGTCACCGAAAGCGAGACTGCGAATGCTGCGACGAACATGACGGCACTGAAGATTGTGAGCGCCTTAAGACGTTCGGCAAAGTTGCCGGCTGCGTCCCCGCTGGCTGGATATCCGCTGGATAGATTCCATCCGCATTCCGCACACGTCCGGTCGTTGGCAGTCACTAGGCGGCATTTCGGGCACATGCGCATAAGACATACGCATCATACCTCTAATCCGCGCGGTTTTCATTTAGGTTTTCATGCCTGAGAAGATTGTAAGGAGCATCGCCGTGACATACATCAAGCTGACTCCGGCGAACACTCCGGTTGCGGTCTGCATCCGTCTGGTGGCCGTATAGAAAATCGAGACGAGGGAAAAGATCACATAGAGCAGCGATCCCGCGGCCACCGTGTAGAACATAATCGAGAGATAGGGAGCGACCGTGAATCCGCTGATGACGGCTCCTAGACACGTGGGTAAACCGGCTATCAATCCCATGAGAAAAATATCCTTGGCGGCCAACCGCGCCTTTCCGACGGAGCCGACGATCGCAAACCCCTCCGTACCATTATGCAGCGCAAAACCGCCGATCAACACGCCGCTGAGGACCCACTCCCCGTGCGCATAGCTGGCGCCAATCGCCAGACCTTCGCCAAGATTATGCAGACCCATCCCTAGGGCGATCATGTACGGGAGAAAGAGACGAGGCACCTCAAATCGATTTCTTCCCTGCTGCCGCTGTTCCATCGCAACCAGTCCCACAAAGCCGAGCAGCAGGCTGCCGAGAAAAATCACCCATGAGGTCGGATCCTTCGCGGATGTCAGCTCCACAGCCTCATGCATAAGGTCGAAAAAGAGATAGACAAGGATGCCCGTTGCGATACCGGTCAAAAATCCTTCCCAGGAGCGATTCAATATCTTGATCGCTAACAGCGCCGCGGCGATTCCCAAGTAAACAGGAATCAGGCCGGCCACAGTGCCGAAACCGATAAGCTGCCAGAACAATTGCTGCTGGTCCATGAAGCAGTCCCCCGCAAATTTTCAATATTGAATTTGAATCTCATTCTTCTCTATCAACCGCCGGCTTGTCAAGACCCACGTTTCTCAGCCGGGCTGAGCGAGTTAGAACCTTATCGAAGCCTAATCTCTCATTAATGGCAGCCTAATTGGGGCTTGTTAGCTTGTAATCAGGCACAGTCATTGAGAGGAGGATACTATGCTTCCTGTTATCGCAATTTTGGGATTGATGGCATTCACCTGGGCCATAGCCATGTACGCTACAAACCTGGACGAGCCCCATCAGAAAATCGGGAGAACAGAAGAGACCGGAAAAGCTGCTTAACGCAGCAGTGCCTACGGCGCGATGCTGAATCCTATCGGATCCCAGGTGCAACCACGGAGGGATGAGAACTCGTTTGCAAAAAAATTATCCGAAGCGAAAATTGCTCTGACAGATTCAGGTGCAGGCATGTCATAATTCTCAGCGATGAACTATTGCAGCCAATGTGGGGCAAAGGTCGCATTGAAGGTTCCGGCGGGAGACAACCTGCCGCGTTTTGTCTGCGATACCTGCCTGGTGATCCATTATCAAAATCCTCGCATCGTGGCCGGATGCATCCCCGAGTGGGAAGATCGTATCCTTCTCTGCCGCCGGGCCATTGAGCCACAATACGGGCTCTGGACCTTGCCGGCCGGCTTCATGGAGAACGGAGAAACCATCGAACAGGCGGCGCTTCGGGAAACACGCGAGGAAGCCGAAGCCGACGTGGAGCTGACTTCGCTCTATACTGTTTTCAGCATTCCCCATATTAGTCAGGTCTACCTGATCTTCCGGGGCAGCTTGCGGAGTGCGGATTTCAAAGCGGGCCACGAGAGCCTGGAAGTCCAATTGTTCAGGCCCGATGAGATTCCCTGGGAAACGTTGGCGTTTCGCGTGATCTCTGCGACGCTACAGCATTATGTCGAAGACCGGCAAAATGATGGCTTCCGCCTACATACTGGCCTGATTTTACCGACCCCGTGCTAATCTCATCATTCGAAACGGCATGCAGCGACGGAAGTCAGGCTGCTGCCGGCACAGCGACCGGTCGCCCGTCTGCCGCAGATCGATAGGCGGCCTCCGCCATCACGACGGCGCGCAGCCCATCTTCCCCGGATACAGGCACCGGCTCCCCAGCTGCCACACTCCTGGCGAACGCTTCCAAAACGCTAACAATTGTAGGATCATCCGCGACTGACTCGGTCTCGGCGACTTTGCGCCCTTCAATCCGTGTCAATCGGCTTTCATATTGCCCGTTTTCCCCGACCGCCTCGATTCGGCAGGAGCGTCCCGCTGAAACCCTGGAGACCTCGACATAACAGCGGACGCCTGAGGCCAGCAGGAATCGGGCCAGGGCCAGGTCCTCAACGCGACTTGTATGCAACCGCACGATTTCAGCCCAAACGTCTACAGCCTCATGGCCCGTCAGGTATCTGATGAGATCGAAGAGGTGAATACCGATCTCGATCAACACCCCACCACCTGCCTGCTTCGGATCCTCCAGCCAATGATGGGGAGCGGGTTCCACTCGCATGGAGAGCCACATGTACTCAAGACTGCCGATGACCGCCAAGCGTTCCCGCAGACGCCTGAGGACCGGCGTGAACCGCAGAGTCTGCGCTGTCATCAGCGGAACTCCGGCGGCTTGCGTCGCGTCGATCATTGCTCGGGCGTCCTCGGTGGTCATCGCCAAGGGTTTCTCTATAAGAATCGCTTTTCCGGCCTTGGCGGCCGCGATACAAATGTCGTGGTTGACGTTCGGCGGGGTCACCACCACAATCGCATCAATATCTTTACGCTCCAACATCTCTCTCCAGTCGGGAACAAATACAACCCCTGCCGATTGAGCAAATGCCTGTCCCGCTGTCCTGTCGCGTCGTGAGACCGCGACCAGATGGCATCCGGTAACGCCATCGAGCAAATGTTGGGCGTAGCGACCCCCATGGCGGCCGAGACCAATGAGACCTATCCCGATGCTCATAGCCTCTCTGTAACGGTTTCAGTCCAAGAAAATTCTCAGGATCACTGAGACGAGGTATCTTAGACGAGTTGTCGTTCAAAGAGAAGCGTAGCGATCCGCCGCCACGACCTAACCTATTGCCGGCCCCGTCAACCATGATCAGTGTGAATGTGAACCGGCGCTCTCGGGTTCAGGATTTATCCAGTCATCTCCCTCTTGATCAGAGGAATCCGAATTGGCCGTACTATCCGAATGCGCTCCTAGCTCTTTTGGCAGGCCAGCACCAGAGTCTTTCTGGTCCTGTTTTGCGAAAGGTGGTGCCTGAGGGAGAAAAGCCGAAAGGGGTCCCATCTTGATCATCTCGAGGTGGACCCGGCGGTTGAGCCGCTGGCATTCCTTGCTCTGATCATCACAGATCGCTCCCTCTTTGCCCAGAGTCACGACCTTGATGGACGTTTCGGGAATGCCCAACTCGACCAGGAATTGCTTGACCGCTCCGGCCCGTCGCGCTGCTAATGTCTTGTTGTAGGCCGCGGGCCCGTGCTGATCGGCATAACCCTGGACCAACACGGCCCAGGAGCCATCCTTCTTCAGAACTGCGGCCTTCTCCTGGAGAATGGCCACCCCATCTGCGCTCAACCGGCTACGGTCGAAGTCAAAGTAGATGTCGGCATGAATGGAATCTGTTGTCTTGGTCGCCGCGACCCCCTTTGCAGCAGGGCCAGTGACGGCCGGTTGGGCATTCAACGTGACGGCCGGCTTGGCATCTTTGGAAAAGATAATATTTCCTTCGCCATAGCTTTCCTCTCGCTGGGTGTATAACCAATAGCCGCCCACCAGGCCTCCAATCACCAGGAGCGCAAAGACCACGATGGCCACCTCTTTCAGCTGGATTTGCATCACCTTCGCGCGGCCTTGATCCGTCTGGCCCGTCCCAACGGAACTCATACGACCGACAGGTGCCGCCGCCGCTTGAGTCTGATTCAGAATATTCGACATGTGCTCCCCCCTCGCGTTTATAGTTGGTTATCCATTCCGCCTGTTGGCGGCCAGGAGGGAAGCAGAGCAAGGGCGGGGCCACAAGAAACGGAGACCATCAGAAGAGGATTTCGGAGGGAAAGCGCAGGCTTACAGCGGAGTGAGGAAATGCCTCGTCACGATGAAGTCGGCCTGTCCCTGCAGGGATGCGGGGAAGTCCCCGCACCAGGCCTGCTACATTGCACGAAAAAAGGAACGGCGAAGATCAAACTCCAGAATCGCCAGGCTTATGAGAGGAGGCTCGGTGGAACTGCTGACGGATCAAGCTCTCCACGGAATGGAAATGGCGATCAGGGAGATTTTTGTAACGCTTTTTGCAGGCCGCTACCGCTTCCTCCTCGGACCCGAAGCCCTTAATGCTCTGTAAGAGGTGCTCGTAATACTCCGATAGCTTTAATTCGACTGTACGGGTAAGTTCAGGATCACCGCCGAGGGCGACCGCTGCCTTCGCACGATCGCCGCCCGATTCCACTAACGCCCGAAAGCCCATTCCCTTGAGCCGCTGCGTGACGGTGCTGCGGTCCCAGCCGAGCGCGCGAGCGGTCGCCCGCATATCAAACCGCTGTTGCCGCAGGCAGGCCAGAACGGCCTGATCGCTTCCTGGATCAGGGGCGAATCCCGTAGTGATTGGCCCCCGCACGTCTGTCAGTTCCGACGGCATCAACCGCAGATCTTCCTTCGTAATGACGTTCCCTTCGACCAGGGCCGCCGCCTGTTGCAGGCAGTGTTGCAGCTCGCGGACATTGCCCTTCCATAGCTGAGCGTCCAGTGTGGCCTGCGCCTCTGCCGATAACGCCAGATCCCCTCGCCCAACCTGCGCGGCCGCGTCGCGGAGGAAGCGTTCGGCGAGCAGGACCACGTCTCGCGGCCGTTCCCGTAGAGGGGGCAGCCTTATCACGAGACCTTTTAGACGGAAATAAAGATCTTCGCGGAACCATCCTTCCGACACTCCCCGCCGAAGATCCTTGTTGGTGGCGGCCACCACCCGCACATTGACCGTCGTCGGCCGGACGGCTCCTACGCGATAAAACGTCTTCTCTTGCAAAACACGCAATAATTTGCCCTGGTGCTCTAACTGAAGATCGCCGATCTCGTCGAGAAAAATAGTGCCCCGGTCCGCAAGCTCAAAGTATCCCTTACGGTCTCCTACGGCACCCGTAAAGCTGCCTCTTACATGGCCGAAGAGTTCGCTTTCGAAAAGGTGGGGCGAGATGGCAGATGTATTGACGGATACAAAGGGATAGCCGGCGCGCGGACTGAGGCGGTGAACCGCCCGCGCAAACAGTTCCTTTCCGGTGCCGGCTTCCCCTAAGATCAGGACCGGCAACACAGAATGCGCGCTTTTCTTGAGATCACGAAACAACGCGAGCAGCACCGGATCACAGGTGAGGATGCCCATCGCTTCGCACTCTTCACGGAGCCGCTCAAGCTCGGCGTTTCCAAGCCGAACCGGCCCCGTGGTCGCGATACGTAACCCCCGGAGTTTGCTCTCGAGTTCCGCTAGCCGCCGGCGGGTGCCTTCTTCCTCCGCGTTCGCTTCGACTAATTTCTTTCGGTATACCTCCACCGACTGCGCAAGCTCCTGCTCCTTACCGGCCGAGCGTACAGCGGATGTCCGGGCAACCTCCAGGTCTTCTTCCAGGTCTTCGACGTTCGATTCCTGACGGGTCAATGCCTCGCGAACGGCTCCTAGCTCCTGCTGGACTGTCAGCATGCTGCTTTCCAGTAGTTTTATCTGATGACTCCCAGAGTATTGCAGCCAAAGCGTAGCGACGCCCGCGGCCAAAAGAACTGCAGCCACAGGAATAACGACAGGCAGAAGAACCCCTCCCACCGGCAAGGCCAGAAATACCGCGGCGATATACCCGCAGAGGAGAGCGACCACGGCACCAAGTCCTTGCCAGCCGGGTAAGCCCAGCAAAAGCCAGGCGGCGAGTCCTGCGAGCATCAAACCGCAAACGAATCTCCAGACGGGGGAGAACTCCCTGATCCAGTTCTTGGTCAGCACCATATTCAGCAGATTCGCTTGGATGGTCTCGGATGTACCTTGTCCCACAGGGGTCGCGTAGGCGGCATGTGCAGGCGACGGGAGCAAGTAGACGATCTTGCCCGAGACCCATTCCCTGAGTTTCTCAACTTCTCCCTCTTCAATCGCCGTCCACACGCTCAGAAACGGCAGCGAAGGAAACAGGGACGGACCGGACACCGGCATATAATTGATCAAGATCTGCCCGTGCTCGTCCATTGGGACCGAGAGCTGCTCCACATGTCCATCCGGAAACTTGGCGTTGCCCAGGATGAGGGGCTGCCCCGCGCGGATCAACACCTCAGCCGGCGCCACCTGCAGAAATACCTGCGCGAGCGCGAGACCAAACGCGGGAAGCGGGCGGTCGCCGAGCAAGACGTACAGCGGAACCCTGCGAATGACACCGTCTTCATCAGGACGCGACAGCGCATGGCCCAGTTCTCCCGCATGTTGTGCAAGAATCGGCCAGGCGCCGGCGGTCAAAACCACTTGCCACAAGGATCGCCCGCGATACTGCTTAGAGACCTGCTCTGCCGAGAGCTGCACCGAGAGTGGATAGAGGATTCGTCCGGCGGTCTTGGTTGCTTCCACCAGCAACGCATCACTGGCTGCTCCCCCTCTGGCCGGCGGGCTATGCTCCCCGATCGGAATATCGAGACCGACCACGACAGCCCCGGCGCTTCGCAATGCGGTAATGGTTCGCGCCAGGAGCGCATGATCCCACGGCCCGCTTCCGAACCGGGTCTCGCTTAATCGGTCGCGCGTGATCATGATCACCGCGGAGCTGATCGGGCCAGGGGTCCTGTTCCGCAGCCAATGGTCGTACGGGCTCAACTCGAGTGCGGTCAGCATGTTCCCGCTGACCTGCCAGAGGCTCCAGGCCAGCATCGTCGAGAAAATGCTCAGTAGAACGGCAATGAAAATTTTAGAGCGTAAAATGGCGTGGATTACCAAGAATTGTGAGACTACGGAACGGTTGGAGAGGGCGGTTGTGTATTCCTCGTCGCTTGTTGCGGTTCTTGCTGGACGGCAGCGATCTCTTTTAGCAGGCGTTGCGCCTCGTCATCCTGATTTCCTTTGAGGAGGCTCATCGCTTTGTTGAGATCCTGGGAGACCCCCCAACCCTTTGTATAAATGCGCGCCAACATGATGCGCGGGCGGAGAAGTCCTTCCGCCGCCGTCGTTTTGAAATAGGACAGGATCCGCGGATCATAAGCCGGCCACTGCCCTTCGATCCCTTCTTCATAGAGAGTCTGCAATTGCGTCTGGGCTGGTTCGCTCAATCCGTACGCCTCACGTATCAATACGGGAATCGCTTCCTGCCATTGTCCTTGTCGCAGCAGGGCAATCCCGGCGCTTTCTTCGGAAGCCTTGCCCTGAAGATCCGGAAATTCGAACCAGATCTCACGCCGGCAGTCTTGAAACGCCATGAGAATGGCGCGCGCCTCGTCAGGAGATTGCTTGGCTTGCAGTACTGCGGTGCGACGAAGTTGTGCAAGTCCCTCTCGCGCCTGAGTCACCCCTTGTTCGGCCGCGCGGAACCACCATCTGATGGCGGCTGCAAGGTTCTTGTCCGCTCCGACGCCTGAAGCATAGGCGGCTCCCAGAAAGTATTGAGCCTTGGGCAGGCCCGCGAGCGCGGCGTGATGGAATTCCTGCACGGCGTCAGCTTCCTGATTCGTCAGCTTCAACATGAGACCGAGATTGTAATGCGCCTCGGCAAAATCGCTTTGGAGACGCAGTGCCTCACGATAAGCGTCAATGGCGCCGGCAACATCGCCCATGGTGTACAGGACAACGCCGAGACTGTATTGAGCCTGGACGAGATTGGGTTGTAAGCGCAGCGCCTCTTGAAGCTCTGTGCGCGCTGCGGGCCAATCGTGTTGGCCCATCAGGGCCGTGGCGAGATTCAGATGGGCCTGCCCGGCCTCGGGCTGTAGCTTCAGCACCGTGCGATATTCCTCGATGGCATTTTCTAGATCGCCCATATTGAACAGGGCGACACCGAGACTTGCGTGTGCTTCAACAAAGGTCGGTTGAAGTCGAAGGGCCTCACGCAGCTCCATGACAGCCGCAGTGAACTTTCCTAATGCAATGAGCGCCTTGCCGAGATCGAGGTAGGTTTCAGCCAGAACTGGTTCCCTGCTGCTGGCCGCTCGGTTCATTTCAGCCCGCGTCAGCTCATCGCGCTGCTTCATCAGCGCCATTGCGAGGTGATAACGCCCATCGGCATGATCGGGCTGAAGCCGGATAGCCTCACGCAATTCAGCAATGCCCTCTGCAATGTGGCCCGTGGTATAGAGTTCCACCCCCAGGGCAAAATGAGCATCCGCATGGTTGGGATTGAGCCGGATCGCTTCTCGCAGTTCGGTAAGAACCGGATTGGCTTCGGTTCCTGCGAGGGGACGGGGCATGGCCTCACCTTCGGGAGTAACAATCTTTACCGGGTCGGGAGGCTGGGTTTCAGCGCCCAGGACAACTCCGCGTGGAAGACTTAACGCCAGGGTGATGACGAGTATAACGCCTGAAAAAGTCTTGGCGGAGGTCATGGCTTGGCCGCTATTATAGCATTCATTGACTGCCCCACTTGCCTGATGCTCTCTCGGGAAGATGATCGGTAGAGACCCGACAGAAGATGACAATGATATAAGTAATCAGCAGATCGAACAATTAAACACAGTTTATTAGTCACTTATAAAACAATTATAAATTATGTAAGCCTCTGGAGCAATCTATACCAACAGTAACCCCACAGCCCCGGCCTTCTTCCACGCGGCCGATCGAAGGAACGTACCGAACGCCGGTGGCCCGAGGAAAAAGTTATCTCTCACGTCCTGAAGACGGGGATAGTTCTCCCGCTTATCGCGCATCGGCGTTGCCTTTTGGACCAGATCGATCAGCCATGCTGCGCTGTCCCGCGGAAGCCGCAACTGCGCGTCTTCCGCCCGGCCGGGAAGAATCACGCGACAATGTTCCCGCCTCCTATTTTCGATTACGGGAGTGCCGCCGATCCAGACTATGCGCCGCTCGATCGTAGGATCGTCTTCATGAGACACTCCAGCCAGCGCTTTAGTTACCCAGTTCCTGGGCACCTGGAGTTCCTCACCTTCCAAGTAATGGCCCAAGGCCTTTCTGAGCCCCGCGCCCAGCCAGCCAGGCGCTTCTCCGCTCGGATCCTCATGCGTAAGATCGTTGTCGGCAAAGCCGCCAAACACCGGTCCCGTGATCCGGATGCCGTGATCTGCTGGATGAAGACCGATCGGGCTATGAGCGGTCGCAGTGAACTTGTGCCAGAACGCAGACTGGATCAAGCCGTGCGCAAAAAGCTGCCGGACGCGCTCGTGGCTCTCAATGGTCTCGGCGATGGTTTCGCCCGGAAGCCCGTACATCAAATACGCATGAACCAAAATGCCGGCGCCCCGGAACGCCGCGCTCACACGGGCGGTGTCGAAGACCGTAATGCCTTTCTTCATTTCTTCAAGAAGCCGATCCGAGGCCGCTTCCAGACCGGCGCTGACGGCGATGCAGCCCGATGCCGCGAGCAGACGGCAGAGATCCGGCGTAAACGCCGGTTCGAAGCGGATGTTTCCCCACCAGGTGATGGCCACTCCGCGCTCCAACAAAGTCAGCGCGAGGGTCTTTAGGCCGGCCGGCGGCGCGGCCTCGTCTACAAAGTGGAACCCTCTCTTCCCCGTCTCGGCGATTAAGGCCTCGATCCGGTCAGCAAGAAGCTCACTGGGCGCCGCTTCGTATCGTCCGATGTAGTCCAGCCCCACATCGCAGAAGGTGCATTGCTTCCAATAACAGCCGTGCGCGACCGTGAGTTTGTTCCAATGGCCATCGGACCAGAGCCGGTGCATGGGATTTAGCGTGTCCAGTACCGACAGATATCGAGAGAGCGGCAGTCCGGCATAGGTCGGCGTGCCCACCTCCGCCATGCTGAAGTCAGGCTGACGGGCGTCATCGCGCCAAAGCACTTTGCCTTCTGAGCGCACGAACGTACGACACAGAGCGCGTTCCTCGCGCTTGTGCGCCAAATGTTCCAGGAGGCACAGGAGAGGTCGCTCCCCGTCATCTAACGTCACATAGTCGAGGTAATCGAACAGACGCGGATCGCTGAGGCGTCGCAGCTCCGTATTCACATAGCCCCCGCCCAACACAAGGCGCACCCACGGACGACGCGATTTCAAGGACTGGGCAATGCAGAGTGCCCCATAGAGATTGCCCGGAAACGGCACGGTCAAACCCACTATCGCGGGGTCCTGAGCCTCCACGTGTCGCCAAAGGGCAGCCAGCATCAACTCGTCGGTAAAGCCGTGCGGCTCGGCCAAGGCTTGCAGGACCGTGTCAAAAGAGGATGCGGCGGTCCCTACCTGCTCGGCGTAGCGGCTCAAGGCGAAGCGGGGCGCGATGGTTTCGTGGATCAGATCAGCCAGGTCTTCCAGATACAGCGTCGCCCAATGTCGCGCCCTGTCGGACTGTGCGGCCTGTACGTTCTCCTTCGCACTTGCGAATCGAGGGCCTTGTGGCAGGAATCCACCCTGACAGATCCGAGGCGCAAGCGTCGGATCTTGACCTTGCAGAAACGCCACGACCGGGTCGATGGAGTCAAGGTAGTGGCGCTGCAGCGCGAGCATCTGCCGCGCCTCACCCGGAAGTTCTCCCGGAAGGGAGCGAATTTCCTCGAATGCCCGCGTGAGGCCGTCGCGCGAAAACAGCGCGAGGACCATGTCAATTCCTACATCCGCCTGACTGACCTCATATCCGCGCGATCGGAGAAACCCCGTCAAGTAGGCGGTCGATGGATATGGGGTATTCAGCTGGGTCAGGGGTGGGATCACCAAAAGCAAGGGCACGGCCATGGCCTGGCATACCATAAGGGCCAGGGCTCCCGCCAGACAGATCATGCTTCCGTGCCAAGCGTGAGACTCCTGTGATAGGATTCCCGAAAACAGCAGCTCTTTAAGCCCATCTCAAAGGGGTGAACTATGGAAAAGGCAACATTCGGAGCGGGGTGTTTCTGGCATGTGGAGGCGGCGTTTCTGGAGATCGGCGGCGTTACGTCAACCGCAGTCGGATACTCGGGCGGGCACCTGAAGGATCCGACCTATCGGGACGTGTGCACCGGGCAGACGGGACACGCCGAGGTCGTCCAAGTGGAATATGATCCCACGAAGGTCACCTACGAAGAACTTTTGGAGGCCTTCTGGAAGCTGCATGACCCAACGACCATGAACCGGCAAGGCCCTGACGTCGGCACACAATACCGATCGGCAATCTTCTATCACACACCGTCCCAGGAAGCCGCGGCTAAGTCCTCCAAAGAGAAGCTTCAGCAATCAGGTCGTTTTGTCAGACCCATCGTCACGGAAATCACCCCCGCCTCGGTCTTCTATCGCGCTGAGGAGTACCATCAGCGGTACTTCGAAAAGACCGGACACAGATCCTGCGGCTTGACGTAAGACACCAACGGGTGAATGCCTCCTCCAGCAAGATTCCTCGTCCGAGTCGTGACTGGGCGCAAAGCGTGAAGCGCTTTCTCATCGGGCTGCTGATCACCCCGCTGATCCTGTTTGCCGCCTACTTGCTGATCAGTTCGACCTGGAGTTATTCCGACGGAGAGCGCGCCGGGTATTTACAGAAGGTTTCTCGGAAGGGCTGGATCTGTAAGACCTACGAAGGCGAACTTGCCATGACTACCGTACCGGGCACAGCCCCCATCATCTGGGAATTTAGCGTTTGGGACGATGCGGTCGCCAAGAAAGTAGCCGGCCTAATGGGCAAGAAAGTCATCCTTCACTATCGCGAGTACCGCCATATCCCCACCGATTGCTTCGGCGCCACCGATTACTTCGTGGATCAGGTCACTCTGGCGGAATAGTCCTGCCGCTTGGCGGCGGCAGGACTATAGCATAGGCTGTTCTACCGGCGGTCCATCTGTGAACCGGAAGGAGACGTGGCGCAAGGATCGGGGTTCGTGCGGGAACTGGCTTCCGCATTCTTACGGGTCTCGGGACGCTTAGTTGAGTCCATCGATGCGGAACCCTGTCCTGGACATGGCTGCGTTGTAGCCTTCAGGCCCGTATCGATACTGGCGTCGGCTCCCGAGGTCGAGCCGATCCCGGTCTTCCCGCTTTCGGATGGCGAGCCGGAACGCGAGCCCAGGGAGTTCAGTTCTGAGCTGGACTGCCCTTGGGGTTGATCGGCGGCGCTGCTGATACCGCTCAGGCCTAGCACCATCATTGTGGCGAACGCTGCGCTCCACATTGTCCTTACCATTGTTGCCCTCCTCGTTAAGGTGTCCCTAACAGATAGCAGCCAGTTGTCTCCCCAGACAAGCGACAAAAAGTCTGATATGCAATCCTTGATGTCCAAAGAAATCGATGGCAGATGGTCTGCACATAACGCACGCGGGATAACCGTTCTCCTTCTTTAGTACAATATCTCTTCGCGGCCGTTTCGGGCCTGATAAGGCACTTGGCGCGCAAAAAGCTACCTGTAAGATCGCGGAGATAAGGAGGATTATCCTATGCGAAAGAATGTTTCGCCTCGGAAAGGGAAACAAAATCCCGAAGAGAAGAATAGGGATTCAAAAGACGCAATGACGAAGGGTCTTCAGGCGATCGCTTATACCGCAGGGGCAGTGGCGGGACTGGCATCCAAGACTTTCGCCAGTCGAAAGTCTCGCAAGGTAGAGAAATCGCAAATGCCGCGGAAGTCGCAGCATGATCCCAACGACAAATCCGGCAAGACTGCCGAAAGTCGCTCACGTACGGTTCCCCGAACCGCCGGAAGCAAAAAGAAGTAGCATTACAAGGGACGCGCAAGCAAAGTCGCGAGCCAGTGTCGTTCCCGCAGAGTGGTGAGATTTGAAAACTATACTTCTGCCAGCTGCGCGCTCTCGCAGAGGCCCAGAAAACTATTCCGGTCCGAATCCTCCGGCCTCGTCTTTTGAAATGAAAAACAGCTGCGATCGAGCTTGATCGTACCGCCGAGGTTCAGGGCTTTCTGGTATTCCAGGGCGAGACTGATCTCGAGGGTCTCGGTGGAGAGCTCTAACCCCAATTTCGTTTGAGAGCAGAGATCAGCAAAGTCGCCGAGAATCTCCGGATAGGGCCAGGACAATAGATTGTAAGCGAGATCGTTTGCAAAATGGCCGATACGTTCATGGTGCTCCTTCTCCGGCCACTTGAATTTTGTTTCTTGCCCTGGTCGGGGGAGCACGAGATGTTCAGGAAGGTTATAGGACCAGCCCACGATCGCCGTCACGTCATGGGGAGACATTTCCGTCACTTCTGTGTGCGCCTGTTGATATGACCAGCCCTGTGACTGCGCTGTCCTTTCGATCTTCTGATAGATTTCCGGCAAATAGGCGGCCACCGCTAAGTCACCGAGACTTTCCAGCAGCGCGGCGGTAAACAGCGATTCGTTGCCCTGCAACCGGACCTCCTGACCAATCGCGCTCGCCCACCGCGCTGCGACGAAGGCCTTGGCCAAAATCCTTCCCAGCTGTACGCGCTTCGGCAAGCGCCGCTGGACCAGATCGGCGTACTCCACGGTGAGGGTAATGTCGCGGAGCCCCGAATACCCAATATTGACAACAGCCTTGCTGACATTGCTGATCACCTTCCCTCGGGAAAAAAAGGCACTCGCGCAGGATGGTCTCCGTGACCATCTCAACCGGAGTCAGCATGCTGCCGAGGAGTTCGATTAACCGTAGGGATGTCGTCCGGATGACGGGAATTTTCTCCGTCTCCAGCTTTTGCTCAAGGACTTCACGGAATTTTGATGTCGGTATCATTACAATAACTGTCTCACCTTTCGGAAGAAATGGCCGTTTGCTTGAGATGAAAATTGGGCTAGTCGGGGTACGCTTCTTGGCTGGCGGGGAATTTTACGTCAATACGCGCCTTTTTCGTTGGCGGGATCGATCCTACCAGCCTCGGGTCTCGCCGTCCTTCAAGATCCAGACATTGGCCGGATCAACCCCCAAACGGCGGACTTCGGCCTCCAGCCTTTGGGGCGGCTCAGCCAGCGGCTCTTCAGTGAGATCGAAGGTGCCCCAGTGAATCCCCAGAAAACGCTTTGCCCGCAGATCAGCGAAAACTTGGAGCGCCTGTTCCGGAGTGATATGTGTCATTTTCATGATGGTCGGCGGCATATATGCGCCGATGGGGACGGCAGCCAAATCAAACGGGCCGATGCGGCTGCCGATTTCTTTAAACACCTCATAGTATCCCGTGTCTCCTGCGAAAAAGAGTTTCTTTGTTTCGCCCGCCACTGCCCATCCGCTCCAGAGACTTTGATTCCGGTCCCACAAGGTGCGGCCTGAGAAATGTTGTGCCGGTAGGCAGGTCAACGTAAGCCCTTTAAGGCCGCGGCTTTCCCACCAATCCAATTCGTCGACGTTCGTGATTCCCAGCGTGGCGAACCACGATTTCAGCCCCAGGGGGACCACAAACAGCGGGTGGTGCGTGGCGGCCAACCGCTTGACAGTGTCAACGTCAAGGTGATCGTAATGATTGTGGGAGATCAAGACGACATCAATGGGCGGAAGGTCCTCAAACAGGAGACCGGGCGGCATCAAGCGTTTGGGGCCAGCGAAGGATACGGGACTCGCTCGCTGCGACCAGTGCGGATCGGTCAGCACATTGACTCCATGCAGCTGTATCAGGAGCGTAGAATGCCCGATCCACGTCACCGTGGCCTGCGTGTGGTTGTCTCTCAGAAACTTTCCATCATTTTCGACCATCGGCAGCTGGGCCGATCGCGGATGGAATGTGTTAGCCCAGATTCGAGACACGATGAATGTCAGACGGTCCCAGCCTGCTGGCGGAGCGAAGGCAGGATTTGTGTTCTGAAACCCACGTTGCGTCCAATGAGGCGGCGTCCCGGGTTTGTGGGCGCTCATTTCTCCACCACAACTCGCTTGTATTCCCAGGAGGCCCAGCAAAAGTAGCCCTCGAGCCGAAAGCGACATGACCGTGAGACCAGCCCCTTCAGGCTTACTCTTTGCCCCAGAGTTCCTGCAGGCGCTGAGCCCGCCCGCAACTGTATTTATAAAACTTATACCGAACCGGATTCTTCAGGTAGAAATCCTGATGGTATTCCTCGGCGGGGTAGAACTCTGAGGCCGGCACAATCTCGGTAACAATCGCCTCCTTGAACGCCTTGGACTGCTCCAGGAGCTTCTTGGATGCTTCGGCCAGCCGCTTCTGATTCTCATTGTGGTAGAAAATGGCGGAACGGTACTGCCGTCCCTTGTCGCAGAATTGCCGGTCCGGCGTCGTCGGGTCGATGTTATGCCAAAAAACATTCAGCAGCTTTTCATAGGTGATTTTTGTTGGATCAAAGAGGATCTGGACCGACTCGGCGTGCCCGGTTCCGCCGGCCGACACCTCCTCATAGGTGGGATTAGCCTTCTGTCCGCCGGTGTAGCCAGAGGTCGTTGACACCACGCCCTCGACCTTATCGAGCGCTTCCTCCATGCACCAGAAGCAGCCTCCCGCAAAGGTCGCCTTTTCAAGTCTCGGGGCTCTCGGCGATGGGTTGGCGTCGTTCCCTGCGGCAGAGACAGTTGCCGGGAGACCAGTGATGAGAAGCAACGCGAGAAGAAGCTGGGTTTTCATAGGCTCTCCTACCGGATGGACTGATTCTTTGTTTACCTTACCGTGATTTGCTCCGTAGCAGCGCAGTCTTGGCTGCGCTGCGTTTTGATGGCAAAACTATAAATCGGACTTGATTCATCGTTTCCTGTTACTATAGACCACGGCATCGCACATTAGACGCTTCCACTGTATTGGATCTAGACGAAAGGATACTACTTGAAAACTCCAAAGCTTATCGCAGTCTTGGTTGTTCTTGCCATGGCCATTACGCCAACCCTCTCATTCGCCCGTGCAGGAGGCGGAGGCGGACGAGGATCCGGGGGCGGCATCTCCCAGGGCGGCAGCAGTTCCGGCAGCATCGGGAGCCGGGGCTCGCGCACCTACGACAATAACGGCTACAAACCTATTGAGCGATCCAACACGCCCGCTCCCAGCGCCGGTCAGGCGGGAGCTCCCGCCGCGCAGCCCCAGCCCGCCATCTCGCCACCATTTTGGCAGCGCCATCCGATTCTTACGGGTTTGGCTGTAGGGGTTGCAGGATCCTGGATCGGCCACATGCTGTTCGGCGCCAACAACTCACTGGCGGCCAATCCGGAGTCTGGAACAACCGACGGTGCGAGCGACACAGGTCTAGGCTCTATCTTCATGCTCCTGTTGCTCATGCTTTTGGGAGGAGCCACCCTGTACTACTTCATGAAGGTGAGACGCGGACCGAGCGCGACACCGGCCTATGCCGGTCTCAGGCGCAACGTTGTTGGCGAAACCGGTATTCAGACAGCGCCCGTTTCGCAGAGTGGATTCATGAGTGAGCCACAAATCGCCGGTCCCGTGGGCGCGGTCGATCAGGACAAATTCAAGGAGATTCTGGTCGATGTGCAGGCCGCCTGGTCCAAGCAGGATCTGGATGCCTTGAAACGACTGACTACCCCGGAAGTGCTCCATTATTTCAGCACCGCCTTGAGCGAAAACGTCAGTCGAGAGGTTGAAAATCATGTCGAAGACCTTCGCGTGCTGAGCATCGAGGTCAAAGAATCCTGGACCGAAGAGGCGACGGACTATGCGACAGCATTGCTCCGCTGGACGGCGCGGGATTACACGGTGTCGCTCTCGAAACAGCGCGGTGAAGCCGGGTACGTAGTCGAGGGCAACGACCAGACGCCCACGGAGGTGTCCGAAGCCTGGACCTTCATGCGGTACCGGGGCGGTAAGTGGTTGCTGTCCGCCATTCAGCAGGTCGATTAAGCTTTAGCTTGTCTTTCCCGGCACGAAGGTGAGCGCCGCCGAGTTGATGCAGTAGCGCAGGCCGGTCGGCGGCGGGCCGTCGTCAAAGACGTGACCCTGATGCCCGCCGCACCTTGAACAATGGACTTCGGTGCGGGTCTGAAGCAGCAGCGTCCGATCAGTCTTCGTCCCCAAGGCCGATTCCGAAATGGGTTTCCAAAAGCTCGGCCAGCCGGTCCG
Organism: Nitrospirota bacterium; assembly: GCA_005877525.1. Taxonomy (GTDB): domain Bacteria; phylum Nitrospirota; class Nitrospiria; order Nitrospirales; family NS-4; genus NS-11. The sequence continues at coordinate 3,359 of VBON01000067.1, read as the reverse complement.
GCTATCGTATTTGTGCTCTGAAGAAAACAACGCTAGCCGGCACCCCGCACACTGATACATGCCAGCGTCCTTGTTTGCGTTATAGGCATTCTGAAACGGCCGCTCCGTACCGTGTTGCCGTAGAACCCGAAACTGCTCGGGCGTCAAAATAGCCTTCCATTCATCATCGGTTTTGACAACCTCGTACGTTTTTCCAGACTCCTTGGACATGGAAAACTCTCCTTTTTAACTATCTTCCAACGCCGCCGACTCTTATTAATCCTACGGCAGGGTCTGCGCATCGGTTTCGTCTCTTGTGAGATTTCTGCAATATTAAACGATTCGACACTGTAAAATGAAGCATTCAGGGTATTGGCACGGCGAATACCGAAAGGAGCCACTGTTGATCGCTCGCATCATTGTTTGCGTGCTTGCCCTCCTGTTTTGGACTGAATCGACACCTGGTTTTGTCGCAGCCGAGCCGCCTGCACTGCCACTCGCAAGCTCGGTTGCAAACGGCGATACCGTCTATATTGCGCGCGATTATGCGTTCACTGGCCCTGATCAAATTCCAGCGGGATGGATCAGCGTGAAGCTGATTAACCAGGGAGAAGACCTCCATCAGCTTCAATTCATCAAGTTGCCGGACGGCAAGACCGCGGAAGACTTCGCGGCAGCGATGACCGCTAATCACACCCGACTTCCGGCAGGGATAGAGCGCCGCGGCGGCCCCAATAGCGTGATTCCCGGGGAACAGGGGATGGCCACCGTCCATCTCGATGAAGGGCAGTACGTCGTGATCTGCGGTATTCCCGATCGACGTGGGGTCCCCCACGTCGCACTCGGCATGTTGAAGGCTCTGCGTGTCACGCCGGGGCTTGCGAAGAAATCGGATCCGCCGCATGGGGATATCACGATTACGGAAGCGGATTTCAGCTTCCGGCTCTCCGCGCCGATCCCAGCCGGAAGGAGAACGATCCGTGTCGTAAATACAGGCAGCCAGGCGCACGAAGTGGTGGTCGTGCAACTGGCCCCCCGCGCCACGGTCGACGCTTTTCTGGATGCCTTTCAACCGGGCGTCGCCACGCTACCGGCGGGTCAGCCCGTGGGTGGCATGGTGGGGCTGGAACCTGGAGGGGAGGGGTTTTTCACGATCGACTTTGTCCGTGGCCAGTACGGTCTGATCTGTTTTCTACCGGATCTCGTTCAGCGCGCGCCGCATTTCACGCGTGGCATGCTGCTGGACGTGACGGTAAACTAAACCGAAGCATTAAAACGCAGTGCAGCCAGGACTGCATTGCTACAGAAAAACGCAGTGCATGCCAAGACTGACCGGGAGGCCTCCATTCAAGCAGCTAAATGCCTGGTTGGTATCATTTCGGACACGCATGGTCTACTGCGACCGGAGGCCATTGTTGCGCTGCATGGCTCCAATCTCATCATTCACGCGGGGGACATTGGCAAGGAGAGCGTACTGAACACTCTCCGCCAGATCGCTCCGGTGTTTGCCGTCCGGGGCAACAACAACCATGGCGATTGGGCGGAGAAGATTCCCGCGTCCGGGTATGTCAAGGCCGGGGGACTGTCCCTCTATGTGTTACACGACTTGAATGAACTGGATCAGCCGCTCAACGCCAAGACGTGCGCTGCGGTCATTGCCGGTCATTCTCATCGGGCGTTAGTTCGCGAACGAGAAGGCGTGCTGTTCATCAATCCCGGCAGCGCCGGGCCGAGGCGTTTTCACCTGCCGGTTACGGTCGCGCGCCTGCAGATCCGGGACTCTGAGCTGACGGCCAAGATCATCGATCTTGCGCCTGCGGAAGCAATCACCCGTCCCCGACCCGTCGGCACAAGGAACAAAAAAAGCCCCTGAGTCCGAAGACCCAGGGGCTGTAATGGTGGAGGTGGCGGGAATTGAACCCGCGTCCGAAGACCGTCAGCGAAAGGCCTCTACATGCTTATCTGCCGATTTTGGTTTTCGCTTCTATCCACGCCCGGCAGCAGGCTTAGAACAGTCGCTAGCTCAGTATTTCTCGCCCGCCGCCGCTGAACACCAGCGGCAGGCCAGCCTGCAATCGTCGTCCCTTCCCCCGCGCAGGCAGCGGAAGAGGGACGTCACCGCTAATTAAGCAGCGAGTGCCAGTTCTGTGTTGGCAATTATTTTTTCCGGACTTAACGAGTTCCCGGTTCTCGGCATGCCACCTTGGCCTCATGATCCCCGTCGAAGCCTGTCACCCCCTTTGTCTACTATTATACCATGCCATTTCCTTACCGTTTGCTCGCCTTCATCGCGCGCTGTACCTCGCGCCGCGACTCCCGATTCTTGATGTCCTCGCGTCGGTCGTACTCATGTTTGCCTTTACCCAATCCGATTTCGAGCTTCGCCTTCCCCGCCGGCGTGAAATAAAGCCTCAGGGGCACCAATGTCAGCCCCTTCTGCTGGGTCCGGCCCATGAGCTTATTGATCTGCCGGCGATGCAGGAGCAGCTTGCGCGGGCGCAACGGGTCGTGATTCATGATATTGCCGTGACTGTAAGGGCTGATGTGGCAGTTGTGCAGGATCACCTCGGTCCCGTCCACCCGGGCGAAGCTGTCCCGCAGGTTTACAAGGCCCTCCCGAATGGCTTTGACTTCGGTGCCCTGCAACGCCATGCCCGCCTCGTACCGTTCCTCAATGTGGTAATCGTGAAAGGCCTTGCGATTCGTGGCCACCACGGTCTCGGCCTTTTTGCCCTTCTCTGCCATGCAGGCCCTCGTCAAACGCGCTGCCAATCAAGCTAACACTTGCCTCAGGTGTATTCAAGCAAAGCAGCGCTGGCAAGGCTGCCCCGATTCGTGAGCATTACGGAATTCGACTTGACCCCGAGCGCAACGTGGACTAAGATGCGCGCCGG
>VBON01000067.1:0-449 GCA_005877525.1 Nitrospirota bacterium | reverse complement strand
GTTTTCAGAGCCGCATGGTGGAATTCACGCTCCAACAGCAATGGCGTACGATTGTCGGGCCTCATATCGCCGGCCACACCTATCCGGAAAGCATTCGCCATCGCAAGCTCTTCCTGCTAGCGGAAACTTCCGTCTGGATGCAGCAACTTCTGTTCCTCAAATCCGAGATTCTGGCGAAAATCACTGAGGTCATGGGAGAGGACGTTCTCACCGACATCGTCTTGCGGCTCGGCGTTGCGCCCGTCCCTGTTTCTCAACCCGTTGAGATTGATGGGGAAGCCACCAGTGCTGATCCGGCCGGCACCCCTCGGGATTTTTCAGCCTCCATCGAGGAGAGCCTCGGCGGCGTTCAGAATGACATTCTGCTGGAACGACTCCGCGCGCTGTTTCACAAAGCTGCAGCATCCAATGTTAGTTCGTCCCGCGTTGCTTCTGAAAAAGTATCCGCG
>VBON01000362.1 GCA_005877525.1 Nitrospirota bacterium | reverse complement strand
GCGAACGGGAGATCCCGAAATGGGTGTACAAGCTCTTCACCGGCCATGCCTACCCGTATGTTCGCCGTCAGGCGAAATTCGGGTTCAAGCGCGAGCCGACACCGGAAGACATCAAGGTGAAATTTTGGGAGATCTATCCGCAGTGTTGGCTGAAGGTGCTTCAGGAGATCAAGACCGGGATGATCGTGAGCTTTATCGAGTTGGGCCGCTACGAGGCCGGGGCATTTCAAGAGCTGGTCGATGGCCCGGACGAGTTCTTGGCCAAAACCTACGGGAAGAAAAAGATCAAGCTGAATTTTTATTTGGGCGAAAATTTCGTGTGTACCATTAATTTTAAAGTTGCAGGGTGGGCCTCGCACGAGGACGACGAAAAATAGGAACAGGCAGGAGGCCTGACAGTGGGACGGGAAAAAATCACGGTTGTGGGAGCCGGGAACGTCGGGGGGACCACCGCGCAGCGGCTCGTCGAGGCCGGCTGCTACGATGTCGTATTGCTTGATGTCGTGGACGGTGTTCCTCAGGGTAAGGGACTGGATCTCTCGCAAGCGTGTCCACTGGTTGGCTCCGACGCGAGGATTGAGGGAACCGGAGACTATAAGACGACGGCCGGCTCTGCGGTGGTCATTATTACCTCAGGGGTGCCTCGACGGCCCGGCATGAGCCGCGAGCAGTTGCTGGAAACGAATACGAAAATCGTAAAAACCGTTGTACAGCAGGCGGTCGCCGTCTCTCCGGATGCGATTCTGCTCGTTGTCACGAATCCGCTCGACGTCATGACCTACGTTGCATACAAGGTCAGCAAGTTTCCGCGCCAACGGGTTCTCGGGATGGCGGGCGCGTTGGATGCCGCCCGCTTCCGTACATTCATCGCCGCTGAGCTGCGAGTCTCCTCAGAGAATGTGCACGCTATGGTCCTGGGAGGCCACGGCGATTCGATGGTTCCGTTGATCCGCTACACCACTGTCGCCGGAGTGCCGCTGAGTGAGTGGCTGCCTCAAGATCGCATTGAGGCACTGGTCAGGCGCACCCGGGACGGAGGCGCCGAGATCGTCGACCTCCTCAAGACCGGCAGCGCGTACTATGCGCCGTCCGCATCGATCGTGAGTATGGTCGACGCGATGCTTCAGGACAGCAAAAAGATTGTCCCCTGCGCCGCGCTGTGTCAGGGAGAGTATGGGCTGAACGGAGTGGTTGTCGGCGTGCCGGTGAAGCTCGGCCGGCAGGGGGTTGAGGAGATCGTGCGGCTCTCGCTCAATGAAAAGGAGCAAGCCGCGCTCGCCAAATCAGCGGCGGTCGTGACGGAATTGTGTAGCGCCGTCGACGCGATGATCTGAGGCCATGAATTCTCCGGCGGCTGTGGGGAAACCCTTGACAAGGAAATAGAGGCTCTCGATAATGCCTCACGCACTGAACGCATAAGCTTGGAAAGGCGGTGACAATCCTATGAACCCTCTGGATAATGCCAATCAGACAATCGGCCTGGGCGTCGCATTGACGGTCGTCCTCGCAGGTCTCTATCTCGCCGGGACCGGCCTCTCGGCCAATGCTGATTGGTACGGAGTTGTCATTCGCTGGCTGCATTTCCTGGCGGGGATCACCTGGATCGGGCTCTTGTATTTCTTCAACGTCGTCAATGCAGGGTTCATGAAAAGTTTGGATGGTCCGAC
>VBON01000361.1 GCA_005877525.1 Nitrospirota bacterium | reverse complement strand
CTGCGAGTCTCCTCAGAGAATGTGCACGCTATGGTCCTGGGAGGCCACGGCGATTCGATGGTTCCGTTGATCCGCTACACCACTGTCGCCGGAGTGCCGCTGAGTGAGTGGCTGCCTCAAGATCGCATTGAGGCGCTGGTCAGGCGCACCCGGGACGGAGGCGCCGAGATCGTCGACCTCCTCAAGACCGGCAGCGCGTACTATGCGCCGTCCGCATCGATCGTGAGTATGGTCGACGCGATGCTTCAGGACAGCAAAAAGATTGTCCCCTGCGCCGCGCTGTGTCAGGGAGAGTATGGGCTGAACGGGGTGGTTGTCGGCGTGCCGGTGAAGCTCGGCCGGCAGGGGGTTGAGGAGATCGTGCGGCTCTCGCTCAATGAAAAGGAGCAAGCCGCGCTCGCCAAATCAGCGGCGGTCGTGACGGAATTGTGTAGCGCCGTCGACGCGATGATCTGAGGCCATGAATTCTCCGGCGGCTGTGGGGAAACCCTTGAC
>VBON01000066.1 GCA_005877525.1 Nitrospirota bacterium | reverse complement strand
TCCACGAATTTCAGCGAAGAATGTGCTGCCATCTTTTCGTAAGCACATCGCAGTGTAGGTCGATTGATCCCTGGAGAGATTCATTTGCATAACGCGATCGCGATGTTCCGGCGGATGAAAGTCAATGGACGGCATCCCGATCAGCTTCTCGAGGCCGTAGCCGAACATCTCCGCAAACCGGTGGTTCGCATGGAGGACCTTTCCATTTTCGGTGACCGTTATAGCTTCGAACGTCGCTTCAGCGAGACATCGGAATCCTTCTTCGGTTTCGCGGAGGACCTGCTCGATTCGCTGTCGCTCGGTGATTTCGCGTTTGAGCTCCCGCACCACTGCCTCAAGATCTCGGGTACGCCGTTGTACCCGCTGCTCCAGATCTTCGTTCAGCTTGAGAACTTCGTCTTCCGCGAGCTTGCGAACCGTGATATCTTCAGCGATCCCGGCGATACGATAGACCGCGCCGGACGCGTCATGTATCGGAAACGCCCGGTCCCAAATCCAGCGAATAGTGCCCTCCGGACGGACGATTCGGTATTCCTCATCATAGAGCCCGTTCACCTGCTTTTGCAGGGCGGCATCGAGAACTTTCATCCGGTCTTCGGGGTGAATCGAATCGAGCCAGGAGCGCGGAGAAGCATAGAGACTTTCGCAGGTTCGGCCCCAGATTTCTTCGTACCCGGGACTGATGTACAGCATCTCGTTCTTGTTGTGATCCGTAAGCCAGAAAACTTCCCGGATATGTTCCGTCATTTGACTGAGGCGCTCTTGGGTCTCGCTCAGGGCGCTTTCAACGCGTTCCTCAGGGCGCTTTCAACACGTTCGGCTTTGAGAGCTAAGGCCTTGGCACCGACCGCTTGGCGAAGGGTGGCCTTCAGCTCCGTAATATTATATGGCTTAGGAAGATAAGCGAACGCACCCTTGCTGAACGCCGATGCGAGCTTCTCCTCTGTCTTGTCCGCCGACAGGATAATGACCGGCAACTTGGGATCTATCTCTTTCAGAAGGCTCAACACCGACAGCCCGTCCAGATCAGGCAGCCCAATGTCCAAGAGTACGGCGCTGAAATGTTGCTGCCTGGCTTTGAGGATTGCCTCCGCGCCGGTACAAGCCACGTCCGTCTGGTAGCCCTCATGCTTCAGCAAGTCGCCCAAGACGCAGGTAATGTCGGGTTCATCGTCAATTACTAAGATCGATGGCGGCGTTGACGAGCCGGCCTGCTCACTCTTCATAGGCACCTCTGTCGAGGTGTTGATTGTAGTTCAAATCAGAATCAGTGGGAAGAAGGGAAAACCTGACACAAACCCCCGATTGTCGGTGAAAACCCCGACAGGACAATCAAAAAATGGGGTGGGTAAGGGGTTTCGAACCCCCGACCTCCGGATCCACAATCCGGCGCTCTAACCAACTGAGCTATACCCACCACTGGGCAGCGACGAAGTCGAAAATACTTGAACTGAAGAGCGAATGGTACCAAACAGCGCTATCCGGCGCAACCACGAGCCCCGAGAAAAGGCCGCGTCCATCTGAACGCCGCTCATTGACCCGTTGCAATTGTAGGCAAAGGGTACCCCGACCTCGCGGCTACTGAAGCGCGCCCAGGGAAGACGGCCGGTCTTGGCCGGCCGAGGGTGGGAGGGTGGAATAGAGTTATTTGCAGGCGGCCGCGATCTCGGCTTGGATTGCGCGTGCGGCCGCGGCTGGGTCCGGCGCGTTCCGAATGGCTCGTCCGACCACCAGGTAGTCAGCCCCGGCAGCGAGCGCGAGGGTCGGCGTCGCGACGTTCACCTGATCATCGGGAAAGGCACCTACGGGCCGGATCCCTGGAGTCACTATGATCGGTTTACTACCGAGCAGCATCCGAATACCTTCAAGGTGAGTTCCTGCGGCGACCAGGCCGTCGGCACCCCACGCCGTCGCTAATCGCGCACGCCGGACGACCGCATCCGTCATTGACTCACGGATACCAAGTTCCTCAAGATCAGAATCTGCAAAATTGGTCAGGACCGTGACGCCCAGAATCTTCAAAGGACTTGCCCCGCGGCCCTCAACAGCCGCACGGATCGTCTTGGTGCCGGCGTGCACGGTCAAAAACGTTGCGCCAAGCTCCGCCGCGGCGGCCGTGGCTCTCTTGACGGTTTCGCCGATGTCGAGCAATTTGAAATCCAGAAAGACCTGTTTGCCCTGCTGGATTGCCCACCGGACAATACCGGGACCGGCGGCGGTGAAGAGCTCCAGTCCGATTTTGACGAAGGCGATCTCCTGGCCGACACGGTCCATGAGACGCTTCGCGTCATCGGCCGACTGCAAATCCAGCGCCAGGATCAATCGTTCCCGTGCATTAATATCCATGCCGCAGCTTTCTTGACTTCGAAAGAGTCGCTATGGTACGAATCGGCTCGCTCTCATTGAGGAACACGCGATGCCCGTCGTTCATAAAAATGTATTTAAAGCCGCCCGTCAGGGAGAGAAACGACGCCTCAGAAATCGTTCCGTGCAATCCGGCGTCAAGAATCTTATCAAAAAGCTGCAAGCCGCCGTGGAGGCCAATAAGACCGAGGACGCAACCAGTATGCTCCGCGAAGCCACTCGAGGCCTGGCAAAAGCCGCTTCCAAAGGCATCGTCCACAAAAATACCGCCTCGCGGCGGATCTCGCGCCTCACCGCGCAGGTACGAAAGCTCGCGACGAAGTAACACGGCGCTCCCCCCGGCAAAGATTCAACACCAGCCGCTCCATCACCAAACGCTCGGCTCCCCGGCCTCCGCCTTTCAAGCTCGAATCGACTTCACGGAACGCGTCAAAGCAGCGGGCTAATTCGTTATCCGAAAACATTCTCGCTTGCTCAACCAGACCCTGGATGCGAAACGGCGGGACGCCGAGGATTCGGGCTAATCCGGCCTCCGGCACCCGGCGGTCGAGTTGCTCGCGAGTCTTCCAGACCTGCCGCCATTGGTAGGCCAACAGACCGAGCAATCTGAGAGGCGGTTCGCCGGCATCAAGGATTTTTCCCAAAGCCCGTAAAGCGTTTCCCCGGTCCTTGCGGGCAAGGGCCCCCAGGAAATCCCAGACGGTCCCCCCCGTGTCCGCGCCGCGCACGGATTCGACGTCGGCGGCTGAGACGCTGGCGCTCGGGTGAAGGTAGTCGACGAGCTTCTCGAGCTCCCGCCGCACCACCGCGAGATTCCCGCCGCTTGCATGCTGAAGCGCTTCAGAGGCTGCATCATCGAGGGAGAGTCCAAACCCCTTCGCCTGCTCCTCGATCCAATCTGGCATGAGTCTGCTGTCCAAGGGAGAGCAATCCACCGTCACCGCCGCCGCCTTGAGCGATTGGAAAAACTTCAGGCGTCCATCCAGCTTGTCTCCGGCCAAAACCAGAGAGGTTGTCTCTACCGGCGCCTTTAGGTACGGCAAAAGACGTTCTGTCTCGCGGGCCGGGAGGGCGCCGACATTGCGGATGATCACCAGACGCCGATCGGCAAAGGCGGGAAAGGTATCGCAACGGTTCAGCACCTCGAGCGCGTCGGTCTCATCCCCGTACAGGAGATCATAATTGAATCCTGTCTCCTGATCTTCTGCTCCCAGCACAACTCGACGGATCGCCGCCAGCGCGGTCTCCCGCAAGTACGACTCCTCTCCCAACAATACATAGATCGGAGCACACGCACCGAAAGCGAGCTGCCGTTTGAGCTCTGCAACTCCGATCCCTTCGCGTTTCGCCTTCATTTCAGGTCACCGCTGCTATAGACCTCCAGTACCCGGGACACGATGTCCTCCGCCATCGCCTGGGCAGCTTCCTCCGTCGCCCGGTCCTGGCGAGCCCGATTGGACGCGAGGTCTGCGGTCTGAAAAAACTCAGCCGATCTTACATACCCCTCCGCCCATACGGTCTTCTTGGTCGCGGTATCCTGCAACGACACGGTCGCTGCAATCGTCACCCTGTTCTCAGTAGTGCCAGGCCCTTGTCGAAATGAGATCGGCGAGAGTCCATAGCCGGTGATGCGACCGACGATGGCCAAAGAGGCCGCACCGACATCGTTAACAAGCGTGAGGCCGTCAGCTTGAAGAAACTGCCGGCGGACCATCTCAGTCACGCGCTTATCAAGAATTGGCTCAAAGGTATCATTGTGGAAGACCGGCACCGCTAATCTAAGCCCGTACGCCGCGCCGGGTTTGGCGCCCGTCCCGAATTCATACCCGCAGCCTGTCAGCATAATCACTAGCATTAGGATTACTGCTTCACTCAACCGCCTCGCAACTCTGAGCAACTGAAATGTTCTCCTTTTTTTACTGTTATCACGGCGGGTGACGGCGAACGGGCGCCCAGAGGTAGCGTAGCGACTTGGGCTTCGGGAGCAAGCGAGTCTGGGCTGTTCGCCGGCAGGCCCCGCCGTTTCTCTTCCTGGAAACTCCATTGCGATTACCCCTCCACCACGATGTTGACCAACCGCTTCTCAACGTATACTTTCTTCTTGATCGTCTTTCCTTTGACCCACTCCCCGACCTTGGCGTCGGCAAGAGAGGCGTCAAGTATCTGCTCCATGGTCCAATCCGCAGGAACGAGGAGTTTGCTCCGGAGCTTGCCATTGACCTGAACCGGAATCGTCAAGACATCGGCTTTAGTGAGTGCTTCCTCATGCGTCGGCCACCGATGGTGCACCAGCATCTCCGTGTGGCCTGTACGAGCCCAGAGTTCCTCAGCCAGATGCGGCGCGAATGGAGAGAGCAGCTTCAGCAGGGTTTCAATTGCCTCACGGAAGGCCCCATTCCCGGCGCCCTTCGTGTCTGCTTGGAATTTATACAGGCCATTGACGAATTCCATGAGTGCCGCAACCGCCGTATTGAATTGGAATTCGCGATCGATATCCTCCGTGACTTTCTTGATGGTGCGATGGGTCAACCTCCGTAGCTCGGTACTCGTCATTTCTTTCTGCTGACCCAAGTTATCCTGTGTCTGCGGCTTCGCCTCGAAGATCCCCTGCACGCCCTCCACCAATCGCCACACTCGCCCGAGAAACCGATAAGCCCCCTCCACCCCGGCATCGCTCCATTCCAGGTCCTTCTCTGGCGGGGCCGCAAACAGTGAGAAGAGCCGCGCGGTGTCGGCCCCATAGGCGCCGACCAGATGCTCAGGGTCCACGATGTTCTTTTTCGACTTGGACATCTTCTCAACGCGGCCGCGCTCTGCCGGTCGGCCGCAGTGCTTACACTTCCAGCCTTCCTTGTCGCTTCCAATCAAGTCCGTGGGAAACAACCAGGCATGAATCTCGCATCGGTATGTTTCCTTTGTCACCATGCCTTGCGTGAGAAGGCTCGTAAACGGCTCGTCCGCCTTCGTCAGACCGAGATCGCGAACCGCCTTTGTGAAAAACCGCGCGTAGAGCAAATGCAGGACCGCATGTTCAATGCCTCCGACATACTGATCCACCGCCATCCAGTAATCGGCCTTCGCCGGCTCCACAGGAAAATGCGCCTCGTGCGGGGAGCAGTAGCGAAGAAAGTACCACGAGGAATCGACGAATGTGTCCATCGTGTCGGTTTCACGCCGAGCCGGGGCGCCGCATTTGGGACAGGTTGTCTGCACAAAAGACTCGACTTGCGCGAGCGGTGAAGCTCCCTTGCCCGTCAACGGCACGTTTTGGGGCAGCTTCACTGGAAGATCCGCCTCCGGAACCGGTACCGTCCCGCAGGTCTTGCAGTAAATGATCGGAATCGGCGTGCCCCAGTACCGTTGGCGTGACACGCCCCAGTCACGGAGGCGGTAATTCACGGTCCGCCGCCCCAAACCCTGCTGTTCCACAAAGTCGGCAATCTGCGCCTTGGACTCCGGCACGGTGAGACCCGAAAACTGACCGGAGTTGATCAGCTTGCCGGCCGCGTCCTGCTCTTCGTAAGCCGCCTCCAGAGACGCTTCATGCAGCGTCTCTTTGGGATTTTGAATTACCAAACGGATGGGAATGCCGTACTTTTTCGCGAACTCAAAGTCGCGCTGGTCATGCGCGGGAACCGCCATGATGGCGCCCGTCCCGTACTCATACAGCACGAAGTTTGCGACCCAGATCGGAATACGGGTCTTTGTGAACGGATTGACCGCGTAGGCGCCTGTGAAGATGCCCTCCTTTTCGCGTTCGACGGCGGTCCGTACCGCTTTGTCCTGCCGTGAGACGCGAGCCACAAACTCCCGCACGGCCGTCGCCTGCGGTCGGCCGGTGATCAGCCTCTCTACAAGCGGCGACTCCGGCGCCAGGCTCATGAAGGTCGCGCCGAAAATTGTATCCTGCCGGGTCGTGAAGATGCGGATCGCGAGCAGGTCGGCGACCGGCTCGGCCAGGGGAAAATCCAATTCGACGCCGATGCTCTTGCCGATCCAATTCCGCTGCATCGCGAGAACCCGGACCGGCCAGGCGGTGAGCCGATCGCAACCCTGCAGAAGCTCCTCGGCGTAAGTCGTGATCCGAAAAAACCATTGCTCCAACTCTTTCGGCACGACGAGCGTATCGCATCGCCAGCAGCGTCCTTCCTCCACCTGCTCATTGGCAAGGACAGTTTCGCAGCTCGGGCACCAGTTTACGAAGGAGCGTTTCTTATACGCGAGGCCCTTCTCAAAGAACTTCAAGAACAGCCACTGGTTCCATTTATAGTACTCCGGTTCACACGTCGTGATTTCCCGGCTCCAGTCGTAGGACAGGCCAAGACGCTTCAACTGATCGCGCATGTACGCGATGTTGTCGCGCGTCCACACGTTCGGAGGGACGCCTTTTTCAATCGCGGCATTCTCGGCCGGAAGCCCGAACGCATCCCAACCCATGGGATGCAGCACGGCATAGCCCCGCATCGTTTTGAAGCGAGCGATGACGTCGCCGATCGCGTACACCCGGACGTGCCCCATGTGAATGCGCCCGGAGGGATAAGGAAACATCTCAAGACAGTAGTACTTGGGGCGTGACGTGTCTTCGGTGACCCGAAACGTCTGCTGCTCCTCCCAGATCCGCTGCCACTTCTGCTCGACCTTATCGTGCTCGTACTGGCGTTCCATCGCGGCAAAATCTATCACAGATCACCGCCCAGGGAACAGGGTCCGCCTCGGCCG
>VBON01000065.1:9741-12012 GCA_005877525.1 Nitrospirota bacterium | reverse complement strand
GGTAGGAAGTGTTCCGAGAAGAGCCCCAGACTGTTCGCTGCGGTCAGGACTCCGGCGAGGATCTCCTTTGCTTCAGCGGTTCGACCGAGCCGGGCCAATGCTTGGGCGATCCAAAAGGAGCAAATCACAAAGCCGGATTCCGGTTTTCCGAAATCGTCCTCGCGGACATACCGGTAAAAGAAGCCGGTCGCCGCGGTCCCGTTCCGTACTCCGAGCTGGCTGACAATCTGGGTGGTGGTGGCTTCGCAGAGCTGCCGGTTGGGGTATCCGAGCATCGCGAGTTGCGACAGCGAGGCGTCGTAGCTGTCATCCGTCGGGCCGTTGCGCACGGCTCCCCCTTTTGAAGCGCGGAGCAAGGCCTCCGCCGCACGGATCCGCGCTCCTGCCAGGTCAAGCGATAATGAGGCGAGCTGCCCGGCCTGCCGGATGCGTTCGAGGCGTTCCAACCCGGCCCAGCACATGAGATTGGTGAACGAGTGCTCCTGCCAGCCGCCTCGGCTTTCCCACAGCCCGGCGTCACGCTGTCCGATACTGCGTGCGCACAGTTGAGCCAGGTAGGCGAGGAGCGCTTCGTGCTCCTTGGTCCGGAGGTCGAAAAACCGCTCGTCGAAAAAAATGGGCGCAAAGGCCAGAATCATTTCGCCATACACATCGTTCTGTACCTGCTCCGCAGCTTGGTTATTGCTCCGGACGGGCGTGCTCTGCTGGAAGCCTTTCCAATTGGCATGCGCCGTTTCCGGCAGCGGGAAGCCCTGGCTCAAGGTGTACACGGGCCGCAGACGGTCTCGGGAGTGTTCGTGCGCGTGGGCGATGTTCAACAGGAAGTTGAGGAAGGCCTCCATTTCTTCAAAGTGGCCCAGGTTATTGAACGCGGTCAACGCGTAGTAGGCATCCCGCAACCAGCAATAGCGATAGTCCCAGTTCCGCCCGCCGCCGGGTTGTTCGGGCAGGCTGGTCGTCAAGGCGGCCAGAATTGCGCCCGTGTCTTCAAAGCAGTGGAGCTTGAGCGCCAGCGCGGATCGGATGACTTGTTGCTGGTGCCACACCGGCACCGAGCAATTCTTCACCCAGGTGCGCCAGTATCGCGTCGTCTGATCGAGGAACTCATGGGTCACCCTTACCAGGTCGTCCTCGATGCCCAACCCCCAGGTGAGCCCGAAGTACAATTTCTGCGTCAGCGCGACTGGGGTCTCCTCGCACAGATATGTCAGCGGCAGGTTGGTGAGCAGGCGGAGGACTTCTCCACGAATTTCGAAACGGATATGGCTGCTCCCGCGAATCGAGCGAACCGGCTCTTTTTCCCATCCGGATACGGGCCGGCAGCTTACGACGACTGACGGATGCCCGGAGACAGCCTCCACAATGCGGAACAAGGCCGCTGGGCGGTATATGCGGCCGTACTGCTCGAACCGCGGGCAAAAGTCCGTGATCCGGAACGAGTCGCCGTTGGCCAGCGAGACGACCGTCACGAGAATGTTGGTGTTGGGCAGGTACTGCTGGGACGTCGTGAGATGTTCCGGAGCCGCGGGAGTGGAAATCGCGAAGCGCCCGCCGTTGGGGTCCAGGATACCGCCGAACACGGGGGGGCTGTCGGGGCGCGGCAGGCACATCCAGTCGACCGACCCCGAATCGCTGATCAGCGCGGAGACCTGGCAATTGCCCACTAATCCGTAGCGGTACATTGGACGCCCCTATTATAATAGCAAAATAACCGGGGATGCTTGGCATGAGACTGTCGCTACGTTTTATTCTCCCGTTGGCCCTTGTGTTGGCGCTGATTGCGTATGCGGTCGTTCCGCTGGTTGATGCGCTGACCCTCAAATGGTTCGTGCGGGACCTTGACATCCGGTCGAAGCTGATCGCCAGCACAATGGAGGCTCCGCTGGCCGATCTGGTGACGACGGAGTCGAAGGCCAAGATCCTTGCGTATTTTCATCGGGTCATCCAGGACGAGCGGCTCTATGCTCTGGGGTTCTGCGACCTCCACAACCGCTTACTCTATAAGACCCAGACCTACCCCCATGAGATTTCATGCGAAGGGGCTACCGGCCTTAAACCAGGTTCGTCGACGGTTCTGACGCTGAGTCACGGGCCCGTGCATGTGGCGTCCGCCTCCATTGAAGCCGAAGGACGCACGGTCGGCCGCCTGATGCTCGTGCACGACATGAGTTTCATCCAACAGCGGAGTGCCGATACGAAATGGTACATCTTTTACCTCTTCGTAGCGCTGGGGGCCGTGATCTCCCTGGTGACGGTCCTGGTGGCGCACTT
>VBON01000065.1:0-9650 GCA_005877525.1 Nitrospirota bacterium | reverse complement strand
CATGGACCGGAACTACGGCCGGTCGCCAAGGATCTCAGAGCATTGATCCGCGATCTCGAAACCGACCGCCGCATGCGCGACGAGAGTCAAATCACGTGGACCCCGGCGAGCCTGAGGGCAATTCTGCGCGAGCAACTGGCCGGGGACGAAATCCTGATCGTGTCCAACCGCCAGCCCTATATTCACAACCGGCGGGGCCAGACCATTGAAGTCCAGGTCCCTGCCAGCGGGCTGGTTTCCGCGCTGGAGCCGGTCATGCGAGCCTGCTCCGGCATCTGGATCGCCCATGGCAATGGATCGGCTGATCGGGAAGCAGTGGACTCGCACGACCATGTCCGTGTGCCGCCGGACAACCCGGCGTATGAGATTCGCCGCGTCTGGCTGACACCGGAAGAAGAAGCGGGCTACTACTACGGTTTTGCCAACGAGGGCTTGTGGCCCCTCTGCCACATCGCCCACATTCGGCCCACCTTTCGGTCCTCGGATTGGAACCATTACGTGGCGGTGAACGAACGGTTTGCGCAGGCTGTGTGCGAAGAGGCCAAGACCGACGACCCGGTCGTGCTGGTTCAGGACTATCACTTCGCCCTCCTCCCGAAGATGATCCGGGAGCGATTGCCGAACGCGACCATTATCTCCTTCTGGCACATTCCCTGGCCCAATGCCGAGCGGTACGGCATCTGCCCGTGGCGTCAACAGATTCTGGAGGGACTCTTGGGCAGCAGCATCCTGGGGTTCCACACGCGGGTGCACTGCAACAACTTCATCGACAGCGTTGATCGGCTGCTGGAGGCCCGGATCGATCGGGACGACTCGACCATCTCCTACGGCGGCAAGCTGACGGCCATCAGGCACTACCCGATCTCCATCGAGTGGCCCTCGCGATGGGTCCGGGACCAACGGCCGGTGGAGGAGTGCCGTGCGAAGATTCGGGCGCTCCACGGCATGGAACCCGAGCGCCTCATCGGCGTCGGGGTGGACCGGCTTGATTACACCAAGGGCATCATCGAGCGATTCCTCGCCGTAGAGCGCCTCCTTGAATTGCAACCGGAATGGATCGGCCGGTTCTCGTTCATCCAGATCGCCGCCCCTAGCCGCACCATGATCGAGCAGTACCAGCACTTTGCCGGGCAAGTTCATGCATTGGCGGAGCAGATCAATAAGCGATTCGGGCGCGACGGCTATGAGCCCATCTGCTTGAAGGAGCAGCACCACGAGCCGCCGCAAGTGTACGAGCATTACCGGGGCGCCGATGTCTGTGTGGTGAGCAGTCTTCACGACGGCATGAACCTCGTGGCTAAGGAGTTCGTGGCGGCGCGTGATGACGAGCAGGGAGTCTTGATTCTGAGTCAGTTCACCGGGGCTTCCCGCGAGCTTCCGGAAGCCTTGGTCGTCAACCCGTATGACATTGACCAATTCGCGGCCGCCCTCCACGTGGCGCTGAACATGCCGCCGGCCGAGCAGCGGGCTCGGATGCGGAGCATGCACGGGCTGATCCAGGAGTTCAACGTGTACCGCTGGGCAGGACGGATGCTGATGGATGCGGCCCGCATGCGGCAACGCAATCGGGTCTTGCGGCAGGTGGAGCAGTCGAGCCTGCCGACCTAGGCTGAGCTGGAACGATGCACTACCTTCTGGCATCACGCGGCAGGCGGCAGTTGGATTTGCTGACGGGGACGCCCACGCTCTACGCTTTCGATTTCGACGGCACGCTGGCAAGGATTGTCCGGAGACACCAAGACGCGCGGCTCGCGCGGCCGATTCGGGAGTGGCTGGTAGAACTCGGCAAGCGGGCCTTCACGGCCGTCATCTCGGGACGGTCGGTGGCGGATCTGCACATTCGTGTCGCCGGTGCCGTGCCGCACCTGATCGGCAATCACGGCCTGGAGGGACTTCACGCGGCGCCGCAGGTCCTGCGGCAGGCTCGGGAAACGTGCGGGGCTTGGAAGCGGCAGGTTGAAAACGGCTTCAGCAGCGAGTTGGCACGCGCTGGAGTATTGGTCGAAGACAAGACCTATTCCCTCGCGTTTCACTACCGCATAGCCGGACGGAAGCGAGCGGCCCGCGAGGCGGTGTTTACGATGCTGGCTGAACTCCACCCCTTGCCGCGTATCCTGATCGGCAAAGACATCGTCAATGTGATTCCAGCCGGAGCGCCGCACAAGGGAGTGGCATTACTCGAGTTGATGCACCAGTTGAACCTCAGGGCAGCCCTGTACGTCGGTGATGATGAGACGGACGAGGATGTGTTTTCGCTTTCCGACGCGCGCATCGTGACCGCCCGCATTGGAAAGAAGAAGACCACTGCGGCCAAGTTCTTTCTCGTGCGGCAGTCCGAGATCACTCTTCTCCTACGTTACCTTGTGCACGCGTATGATAACAACGAAAGGCCGACAGAGTCAGACTCCGTCGGCCCTTCAGGTGGTTGAGGAGAACGAGGAGCGTTACTTCTTCTCCGCCTTCTTTTCCTCGATGTGTTTCTTCCTGAGCTGCTTCTTTGCCGCCTTCGTGACTTTCTGACCTTCCTCCTTCTTCATCTCTCCGCCTGCCACTGAGGTTTTAGCGGGAGCGCCCATCTGCTTCCCCGTTTCCGCAAAGGTGGAGCCTACAAAGGTCAGTCCGATCAGGACTGCAAATAGTGCTGCGAGAATCCTCTTCATTTTGCGATCACCTCCTTCTGTCCGTATCAGATCGGTTTTTCATACCTTACCATTCAATGACAATCCGTACATGAAGAGATGATGAAGACAGGATGAAGAATTCTTCATAGAAGGACGGCCCTTACTCCCAGGTCCGGGGCTTGTGGCCGGAGCCGGCATACTCCGCCATGATGATCTTCCAGATCCATTCGTCCGGCAGTTCCACTTCCCACCGCGGCATGGCCGACTTCCAGGGATGGGCCTCGACCGGCAGGCCTACGCCTCCCTTCTTGATCCGCCAGAACAGATAGGATTCCTGAAGCTGGGCGATCGTCCCGGAATCCACGAAGTTCGCCGGGGGCGGATTCCACCCGTCGGAGGCAGGCCCGTTGCCATTGAACATCGCTCCGTGACAGGGCGAGCAATAGGCGGCGTAGAGCCCCTTGCCCATCATCACATTCTCCGGCGTATTGGGAACCGGGTTCGCCAACCCCACGAACCACCCCGGCGGGGCCGGATGAATGACCCGGTTCTCGACGGGTGGCTCGGTCTGCGGGGCCAAATCGTCATACGTCACCCAGCCAACCCACAGCGGGAAGAGGACGAGCACCGCCAGACGGAGGGATCGGGCCGTGCCACCAAGCCCCCCTCCGCCCAAAAATCGGAAGACCGTGCCGAAGAGGGACTCGCTGGACTCGCCGGTGAGCGTGCCGTACACGACGATCCCGCAGGCGGTCAAAAACACATACAGCCAGACGAGGCTCATCGGAAGCGGCGCGGTAAACAACGGAACGCCGACTTTCAGAAACACGAATATCGCCGCCAAAAGGATGGCTCCCTTCACAGCCAACGAGGTCCTGCCCATGTCTCGCCTCCCTCCAATACCAGCAAAGACGTCTCATCCGGCCTTGGTCGTCACCTCTGCGTGGCGCTTGACCGTGGTCACCCGCTTCCCCAAAGCTTCCACATGTACCTTTTCCTTCCCCATCCGCAGCGTCAGTAGGATGGCGAAGCTGACCACAAGGTAAAACGTCAACGTGATACCCGTGATCAGCCAACTGGAATACGCCAGGGTCGGAGTGAAGGCCTCCGAGGTGAAGTCATACTGCAGGTTGTACACGTGAAAATATTTCCGCGTGAGCTCGCGGACGGCGCCCATCAGCCCCATCGTCCAGATCGCGCTGAAGGCCAAGAAGACCAGCACAAACTGGGAGATAAAGTCGATTTTCCCCCATTGGATCCGCCCTTGCCGAATCGCGCGGTTGTAAAGGATGTAGTTGACGATCGTGACGAAGACGAGCGTAAACGCCGCCGCATTCTTGGCCGGCATCAGCGCCAGCATGTCCCAGGACACCGCGACGAACCCAAGGTTCAGTTCCCCGTGGGGCAAGCTGAGTGAGCCGTCATCAGGCTCGAGGGCCTGGGTCGCCACGAACGCGTGCGGCGTCATCCAGATCGCATTCCCGATGATCACCATAAGAAAGGCCGCTTTGACCATTGTCCGCGTGGAGACCGTCCAGGGGAGAAAACGCACGATCAGCAAGAAAATGCCCACGTAGGCGGCGGGAATGATGAAGGACATCGGGTCCGGGATCGGAAATCTGGTCCACGCCAGCATGAAGACCACCGGGATAGTCACCATCAGAAATAAGATGGCGGCCGACATGCGGATCCGCTCAGCGCCTTCGATCCGCTTCATGCTCAGCCAGATGTAGTAGTTGCTGGCCAGGAAAATCAGGCCGATCATGGCCCCCTGCACTTCAAAGAACATGGATAGTTGGTCCGCCATCATATACGGACAGATCGAGGCGTTGTAATCGCACAGCTCGTAAGACAGCAGGTAGCCGGCGAACGGGAGCACCATGAACGCGCCGACGCCGATCAGGTTGCCGACGAACCCGAACCAGTCGTAGAAGGCTCGGTCCTCGTCGGTTTTCGCGGCCAGATACAGGTAGGCTGCGATGAGGCCGGCGATGAACCCGCCGAACATCACGTTGCCCACGAAGCGGTGGATGTTCAACGGCCACCAGACGAAGTTGTTCATCTTGTCCCACACGGTTGCCGTCGTTTCGATGAAGGTTTGGAGATCGAGCCCCTCGGGAGATTTGACCGGCGTGTTCATGAATGCCGTCGGACCGTCAATGACGATCAGCGTAGCGGTCCCGATCACATTCAGCAGGACTCCCAGGGCGATATGCCTGAGCTTTTTGGCTCCTTGCAAGGCGTCCCACGTGTACCAATAGAGATACAGGATGATGGTCTCCGCAATGAACAGCGCGGGATAGATCAAGGCGAAAATGGCAAAGAAGTGATTGACCAACCACTCGGTCAGCCTGGGATAAGTGGCCAGCAACACGAAGATGAAGAAGCCGCCGGTCAGCGCTGTCATGCTGTAGAGGACCGCCGTGACGCTCGTCACCTCCCGCGCCAGCCTTTCGTAACGGGTGTCTCCCTTTTTCCAACCCAAGATTTCGCACACCGTGACGAAGATCGGCGCGCCGAGAATGAAGGCGGCAAACAGAATATGGAGCTGTGCCACGACCCAGACCGCTTCTCGGTTGCCGCCAAGCGGGAATTCATGGACTGGAGCCAGTGGTACTTGCGCAGTGGCAGCCGCCGTCCCAATCAAGAGGAATCCCACTGCGATCAAGACGACCGCTAAACAGCGTTTGCGTGTTGTCGGCGGACCCATGTCCTACGCGATCCGAATCTGTTCTTTCTTCCCCGCCTTGTACTGGATGTCTATCACTTCGACATCCCCTGCCGGTGAAACTTTGATCGGCAGCACATCGAGCGGCCTCGGCGCGGGTCCATCCAACACCGCCCCGGTGACATCGTACACGCTCAGATGGCAGGGACAGAGGAACACTTGCCCCAGCGTCCTATGCGAGCGCCATTTGTAGCCGCATCCGAGATGGGGGCATTTGCCCGAATAGGCGACATAGGGTATGCGCGCGTCGTTGACCCAGAGGACGTTCCCTTTTTCATCGGTGAACGTCCTGTCACCGTGCGTGTAGATTTTCCCGAGCGTCGCGGGTGACGCCTTGATAACCCAGGCGTTCGTATCCAAATTGATCTGGAGCACAGAGTCTCTTATTAATTTGTTGAACTTGAACTGCGTGCCTACGTCTTCCGCCTTGATGTGGCCGATGTTTCCGATCTGCCACCAGCGGTTGTCGAAGGGCGCATACATCGGCTTCATGATGAACCGGAGCACCGGCCAGACCATCGGAAGCCCGATCAGTCCGGCCAGCATATAGATGAAGCCCGCAAAGAAGTTTCGCCGCGGGATGCTCTTCTCCAGTTCAGGGAAGGGGACCAGCACGTCACCAGGCTCTGCCTGTATCCTCTGCTCGAGATGAGGAACCTCCACTTCTTTCGAGGTCAGAAAGTCCTCCCGCTTGAATGCAGGGAAGCCCGTCATCTGACCTGAGTCGCATTGAAGGTCGACCGCGTCATTTTCCAGGGCCGCGATCTCGCTCGCGGGGACCTGCCGCTCAGTCCCATTGACGCTCACCACGATGTGGCTTACTTCCAGTGTGAGCGGGTCGGCAATGACATGTGAGATCTCTCCCACGGGCCGGCCCAGACAGCGAACCCTGGCCTTGATCTTGGGTTGTCCTACCGCCACGTCACTTCCTCCCAATACAGATGGATGAAAGTCTCATAGGGTGGGAAGTTCTTGGTGTTCTGGTCCTTCGAGCGCACCCACAGGTCGATCTCCATCCCGGCCGGATCGGTCTCCTCTCCCGGTAGGGTGCGCTTCGTCGGATAGTTGACCTCATGCGTCTTGGGATCCCTGGACCGTTCCATCACCATGAAGTGCGCCGCATAGTCTTTGAGCAGGAGGTCTCCGTTTTTGAAGACGTCCGCCTTGCCCCATCCCGCCAGGTAGAGCCAGGTCTTCGGATACAGCGGATCGCCGTTGCCGGAGTCTCCGTGCTCGTACACGCGGGTCGCGATCCCGCCGTCCTGATAGGGAACCGCCCCCGCAAACCGGTCGAAGACGATGCGGTAGCGGTCCGTTCCTTCGACGAAATCAGCCAGGACCAGGCCGGCATTGGTCCGCTCATCAACCTCAACCAATATCCTGCCGGGCACGGGGTTGAGTCGTTTGCCGGCGTAATCCAGGTGATCCCACGGAGAGCGATCGTGCATGCTGCCGACCAACACCGTGCCTTGCCCGGTCAACCGAAATTGGCCACTGTAGTCAGGATGTTCCGTGGCGTTGAAGATCCGCGTGCCTTCATCACCCTTCGGCGTTCCGAACTGACCCGGACCCGCCCCCAGGGACGTCGCGGGTTTCAGGTATATCAAAGATAGAAAGACAAGCCCCAGAGCCGCCACGAACATGCTAGACCGGATTTGTCGCATAATGGCCTCCCGCCGCCTGATGGTTTGGCGGCTACCTTACTTCAAACAACGCTATAGGAAAAACATGAGATGAGTATGAAGCGATCATGAAAAATTCTTCATCAGACATGCCGCACCGAGTACTGGCGTCACCGTCGTCATTGAACGGTCAGATCCATCATCATCCCGCGAGCGAAATGAGGAGCGCGGGTGATCATGTCAGGCAAGAAGCAGATCAAGCCATAGCGGCCTGGTGCGAAATCGGTTTGGAAGAAACCATCCCGTCCCCCTTCAAGGCCGGCAAGACCTCCAATAGGCTTTCCGGCAGGCAAGACCGGAACGCCCGGCACGAAACTGTCAATAAAGTCCGCTACCGAAGCGCCCCGCGCCAGTTGGACAACGACGACCTCATGAGCCTGGGACCCTTGATTGAACACATGGATCGTGCGTTTGCCCGGCTTGATCGGTTGAGAGAGTTCGAACCCGAAATCAACTTGCGTCAGTGTCAGGTCGGAACGAGGCATGGGGCTCTGTTGCGTGACTGGTGCCTCTACTCGGATGGGTTTCAGCATGCCGAGTAATACGTGCGGTCGGCCATGTTTGTCCGGGATACCGCACAGCAGCACGTACGCGCCGGGCTCCAGTTTGATGGTGGCGACAGCTTGTTCTCCCGGAGCTACGCTATTGGGGCCGCTCCGGCGTTGCGCCCAACCCGGCAAGCGGGAAGGATCGGCCGTGATCTCTGTGATGAAGTCGGACTCCGTCTTGCTGGCTGGCAACTTAATGAATTGAATCTGATGAAGATCGTGTCCCCGATTGATTAGCTGAACGGTAGTCATTCCTCCCGGGATGCGATCGGGGCCGCTGAACTCATAATCGCGCGCGACGAACGTGACCAGCCCGGCTTCGGCGACCGGAGCATCCCTCAGGGACGACACAACTTCACTTCCACAGAGGGCAAGAGCTGAACTAAGAAGGGCAATATGTGTGGTTGGAGAAAGCAAATAAGCCTGGGTGCAGCGACTCGATGCCGTTCAATTTGGTGCGAATGTTGATTGCTACGACTCATTCACCAAGTTCTGGATGCGCCTTCTTGACCTTCTGTCGTCCCTCGGGATACAAGGACCGGTAGTAACCCTCACTTTGCTCTTTAATCATTTTCTTCAGCCACGCCTCATCCAATTTGATAGTTGCATTTAGGACCTTCTCAGCAAGAGCCGTGTGGAGCGTATCGATCCGTCTCAATTTGGCCTCACAAGCGGTGGCCATGTCCGCGAACACCTTCCGCTCCTTCGCCATAGCTTCCTTTGGGGCCATCTCCCGCGCAACAGCATAGGCTTTGTCCATGCCGTCGAGATATGTTAACAGTGCGTTCTCCAAACTCTTAATGTCCTCCTCCAAGACCTCTTCAGCGGCATCCAGTTTGTTCAGTATCGATTCCATATCGCCTAATTTCTTTTGATTCTCCAGCATCAACGCTTTAAGGGACGGACTGGCTTTCGGACTGACCTTTTCTCCTTGAGCAAAAGCGGATGCTCCCACCAACATCACGCCCGCAGCGAGCAGGCATGCGAATGTCGCCGATCCCTTCATAACTCCACCCCCTCGTCATTGAGCAGTCCCATCACCTTTCCATCGCAGGTAAACGGTTTTGACCTGACCTGAGGTCACCGTGACGCGATCGTGAACGCGGGTTCCGCCTGGACCAGCTCCAGAGATCGTGTAAGTGCCGGGAGGAAGATCTACGAAGAGCCAGGGCCCCGTGACCTTTTCGCCGGGAACATCAAGCAGCGTTTTGCCCCCCTTGTCGGTAATGGTTACCGAAACGTGACTCAGATAGGCGCGTGGACCAGTTACAAAGACCACTTTGAGAGCGAATGGCGGATATTGGGCCAATCGTTCCTCCAGCCCGACCCCGGCGCTGAAGTATCGGACCGTCCAGGCATGATAGACCGGAATCGTTTCCTTGACCGCTGATCCACCCTCGCCTATAAACTCCAGCTCGATGCCATCCTCTGCAGGTGTAAGCTTCGCAGTGATCGCGGCTGGGACCTGGCTTGTGTATAAAAAACATGCAATCGTGACTGTGAGAACGGTCAAAAGCTCAAAGGGTCGGACCCGATTTCTTCTCATGACTTCCTCCTTCTTTCCGCTCTTCTCTCAGCGGTCATTGCTTTGCCTTTAAGGTCCGGTCCACAACAACCACGTCCGCGAGGAACCGTGCCAGGCTATCCCCTAAAACTGAATTGTTCAGGTGCTCCAAATCAGGAAGGTCGAAGAAGATCTGTTTCGAGGTGTCATCCCCTTCCACAACTGAGTGAACCGTACTGCTGTCGGCTGTGTTGGAAATCCTGATGACGAGTCTGTTTTTAGACTTGAGTTCGGTACGGAAAAACCTTGCGACTGCCTCGTTCCAATACGACTCAATCTGGCCGGTCAGCACGACATCGGCTGTACCCGGAGCCACCGTCTCACCAGGCTTTACACGAATGACCTGAAAACCCGCGAGCTTGAGGTAATCCGTCACAAACCCTGTGATCTGCTCCGCGGCCGAACCTTGGGCTGAAACCAGCCGGTCCACTCTCGTCTCGACGTAGTGCTGCCATCGGCCGATTGCGGTCTTGTCAGCCCGTACGTCCTCAAAAGGAACCACTGCAA
>VBON01000064.1 GCA_005877525.1 Nitrospirota bacterium | reverse complement strand
GGAAACCGGAATTGGGCAAGCATTATTGGATCACGGACAACATCCTGCCCAATCCTCTAGACGTGACCGAGCGGTGCTTCAACAAATCCTCCTGGACCTTAGGATCTCCGCTTCGGCATGAGGCCTGGCCTGGTGTCCGGGCGGGCGAGGCCCTCCTGCCTCATGAGCTTGCCGCCCTGGAAGACTCGGTCAAAACACAGATCGGGGTGAAGGCCCTGCGCTCTC
Source organism: Nitrospirota bacterium (assembly GCA_005877525.1). Lineage (GTDB taxonomy): Bacteria > Nitrospirota > Nitrospiria > Nitrospirales > NS-4 > NS-11. The sequence continues at coordinate 7,521 of VBON01000064.1, read as the reverse complement.
AGCAGGACCCGGTCGGTGCCATCTCGGGACACAATCATGTCCAGATCGTCTCAGGTGACGCCGTGGCTCGCCCCCACGTGGATTCCAGCAAGCTCTGCGATTACGCCGGGGTTCTCTATCTTCATCCCTATCCGCCTACCAAACACGCCGGCACTTCGTTCTTCCGACTGAAATTTCCGGACGGGACCCTTGGCGGAAACGTCTGTCCGCCGCCCTACGAAAGTCTCAGTCAGGTGCCGGGTCTGGAAAAGGGCTCTGATTTGACGATGTGGGAAGAGGACATCGAGGTGCCGAATGTCCTCGGCCACAGCCTACTTCGGGTGGCATCACGAGCTCGGATCGCAACGGATTTCGATCGTGTTCTTCTGGAAGACAGTGCCCAGGTAGAGGCGCCCTTCCGGGGATTCTTCCAGGAAGGCCGATCAGAGGCACGCCTCCTTGCCGGCATGTCCTATCACATGATTACCGGCTAACCCTGCTTGCGCTTTTCTCAAATTGTCGTTGGCTTTTTCATAAAAAGTGGGGTGCGCCGTTATGGCCTTTTCGAAGCAGCTTGCCGCTCTTTTGAAGTCCCGTGCCTCCAGGTGCGCAACGCCAAGATTGTTATAGGCGGCCGCCGATGTCCCCGCTTGTTCGAAAGCATCGAAGGCCTCCTGAAAATGCCCCAACTTGGTGTGAGCCAAAGCAAGATTGGTGTAAACCTTCGGCTCCTTCGGGCCCTGCAATGCCTGTTTGAACTCCAGCAGCGCCTGCTCATATTGACCATTGAGATAGTAGGCCATCCCGAGGTTGTTGTGCAGTGCCGGTTCCTGTGGCTTCTCTACAAGCGCCGCCTGGAATTCTTTGACAGCTTCGGGGTAACGGCCTTGTTGATCATACAGAATCCCTAGAAAGTTGTGAGCGCGCCAGAGAAGAGGATCTAACACCAGGGCTTGCAGAAAATTGTCCTCTGCCTCCTTTAGATCGCCACTATAGAAGAACGACTCTCCCATCCCTACACGCGCAGCCGTATACTTTGCATCTTGGTTCAAGATTTCCTTAAATTCCTGTCTTGCGTCTTGCCAATGCCCCTTTAGCAAATACAGGTGGCCAACCTTGTAGCGGACGCGTACTCTGCTCGGATCCATCCGTAAGGAATGGTCATATTGCACAAAGGCCATCGGAATATTACTCTGGCGGGTGTAGCTGTCTCCTAGGCGCTCGTATTCCTCGGCAGACAATTCCGGCGGCTGCTGAACCGTTTGTTCATCAAGCGCGATGCCTGCCTTCTGCCGCTCCAAAAGCTGTTTGTAATTCGCAGGGGTGAGGGTCGGCGGCGTGTTTGAAGCGCATCCCAGCACTCCATTTATGGTTAATGCGACAATGCCGAGGATCATTGAGAGGCGACAAGTTTCTGCGATAGCATCTTTCAAGTGCATCATGTTCTCCCTATTCGGCCAAATTACCGGAAACGACGCGAGTACCAGTTGACGCTAATTATTCCCTAACGCGGGCAGCAGCACCCTCATAAGAGTAATAACGGCGGGGCCCATGAGGATCACAAAAAAGCTAGGAAAAATACAGAAAATCAGCGGAAAAAGCAGCTTGATCGGAAGCTTATTCGCAAGCTCTTCCGCTCTGAACTGCCGCGTCTTACGCATGTGGTCCGAATACACACGCAACGCATCGCCAACGCTGGTGCCGAACCGATCGGTTTGGATGAGTACTGCCATCAAACTTTTCACATCATCGACCCCTGTCCGAATCCCCAAATTTCGCAGGGCTTGCTGTCGAGGCAAGCCCGTCCGCAGTTCGAAGGACAGCACGTGCAACTCGTCGCTTAGTTGTTTGTGCGCCAGTTTTATTTCTTCCCCCACACGCTGAATCGCCGGCCCAAGTCCCAAACCCGATTCCAGGCAGACAACGATCAAATCAAGGGCGTCGGGGAATCCCTCCGAGATTCGCCGCTTCCGTTCTCGTATGCGAAGGTGCAACCAGAGTTGCGGCGCATAGTATCCAACCATGGCCAGAGCGACGTAGAGAAGGATCGACGCGGCTGGAGTCCAGAGCCGCACAGAATCCGGGCGGAACAGCAGCATGCAGAGCGGGAGGGCCAGCGCTAGGACAAATTTCGTCCCGGCCAAAATCATCACGGCCTTAGGATTCCGGTAGCCGGCTGTAACGAGCGGCCGAAGGTTGGGTAACCTTGCATCCTGTTGAGTGGATGTAAGAGTCCCGAATTTCGTCATAACAACTGAGACAAAAGTTTTAATGGGATCCACCGTGTCTCGCAGCTGTTCGAGTAAGTTCCCTGACTGTTTTCCTTCCAGTCGCTCGGTCCAGAGCCGTCTGACTTGGAGAAGACGAAGATATGAGGCCAGGCCTAGCAGCAGCACCATCGTGAGGAGAAAGACCAGGATGCTTATGAGTACAGGAGCTTCCATATTTCCCTTTACTTTCAGACTCGGAAGGCGACCATTTTTCTCATAATCAATATGCCGAGAACCAGCAGGAGAGCGCCCACCATCACCATCATCCGTCCTAAAGGATCTGTAGCCAAAAGGCTAAGGTAGTCCGGAGCCTGAAAATAAATCGCAACGCCGGTGACAAACGGCAGGGCTTGCAATACTAAGGCAGACATCCGCCCTTGCGCGGAAAGGGAACGTACGCGGCTCTGCAACTCAAACCGGCTACGAATCAGCCGACTGAGGGAGTCGAGGATCTCTGCTAGGTTCCCGCCTGAATCCCGCTGCACAATAATGGATGTCACAAAGAATTTCAGGTCCTGGGAACGGATGCGGTCGGAGAGATTTTTAAATGCTTCGGGCAGATCCATTCCGAAGTTCACTTCCTCGACGACTTTATCGAATTCCCTGCCGATCGGGTCAGGAAACTCTTCACTCACCATTTTCATGCCGACCAAAAACCCATGTCCTGCCCGCATCGCGCGGGCCATCAGATCCAAGGCCTGCGGGAACTGCCGCTCAAACTGTGATATGCGCTGATTTCTTCGCCAATAGAGATAGAAGAACGGGGCCCACGCGGCAATGAGAGCGATTCCTAATCGGGCGAGGATATGGATCCTGCCCATAGTGGCTATAGAAAAGGCGGTGGTTCCGAGGAGCGCGGCAAGGGCCAGGTAGACGCCGACCGGGGTGCGGACGTCTGCTTGTTCCATCAACCGACGCAATGGTGAGACCCACAACATCCGGGCAAGCAGCTTGTTCAGCCACGGCAGTTCGCTCAAAATCTGCGTCCGCATGAGCTTTAAGCTTTGGAGGTCCGACTGTCTGGCCGACAAAGTCCGAAGACGCCGTTTAACACGCCGCACTTCGGGATTCAAAAGCAGACCGTAGACTGCAGAGGCCCCATGAACGAACAGGGCGATGCTCAGGAAGATTCCCATGGCCATCAGAAAGGTCATGTGATCGTGAAACAGCATCAGACCTCGTGGACGTGGAAGGGATCAAAGAGGCTCGGACTCAGCTGAATGCCTAAGGCCTTAAAGCCGTCAACAAAATGGGGCCGAACACCCGTCGCCTTAAACCGTCCTTGCACACACCCGTGCTTATCGATACCTGTCTGCTCGAAGCAAAAGATCTCTTGCAGGGTAATCACATCTTGTTCCATACCGACGATTTCTTGGAGGCTGACGATCTTTCTGTTGCCGTCCGACAGCCTTGCCACCTGAATGATGATGTTCAACGCCGAGGAGATGTAATGCCGCAGCGCTTTCGTAGGCAAATTTAGACCGGTCATCGCGACCATCGTCTCGACGCGGGACAAGGCATCCCGAGCAGCACTCGCATGAATAGTGGTCAACGAGCCGTCATGCCCGGTGTTCATCGCTTGGAGCATGTCCAATGCTTCGGGGCCACGGACTTCTCCCAGGATAATCCGATCGGGACGCATCCGCAGGCTGTTTCGCAGAAGTTCCCTTTGTGTGATCTCTCCTTTGCCTTCGATGTTGGGCGGCCGGGTTTCGAGTCGAACTACATGGTCTTGACGAAGCTGAAGTTCGGCGGAATCTTCGATAGTGATGACGCGTTCCGAGGATGGAATAAATTCAGACAGCACATTCAATAGCGTGGTCTTTCCGGAACCTGTCCCTCCCGAGATCAGCACATTGCGTCGCGACAGCACGATTCCGCGGAGCAATTCCCCGATCTCCGGCGTGACCGACTTTCGTTTTTCCAGATCCCTGAGATGGAGGAGGTCACGGCTGAACCGACGGATAGAAAGGATAGGACCGTCAATCGCGAGGGGTGGAATGATGGCATTGACCCGAGATCCATCGGGGAGCCGGGCATCGACCATTGGGGAGGATTCATCGATTCGACGGCCTACCGCCGAAACGATCTTGTCGATGATTTTCCGCAGGTGTGTATCGTTCCTAAATTGTTTTGACGTAAGTTCAAGTTTGCCCGCGCGCTCGATATAGATCTGCTTCGCGGTGTTGACGAGCACGTCTGAAATCGTGGGATCCTGAAGAAGTGATTCCAGAGGACCGTATCCCAGTACCTCATGCTGCACCTCTTGGACCAATTGCTCGCGTTCCCGAGTGTTTAATAGCGCGGATTCCTGCGCCAGCACCTGCTCAATTAATGCCGTTACTTCGCCTTTGAGGCGCTCGGGGTCCAGAGTAGCTACAACCGACATATCCATCAACTCGATAACCCGGGTATGAATCCGCTCTTTCAGGTCAAAATACTGTGGCGAACCGCTGGCGCAGCTTTCGGTCTTGAGGCCTCCGTCGTGTCTGTGGGGCTCCTGATGTTTTTTCCACATCATAGGACTGCCACCGCATCAGCGGCCTTTTTCGACCACATGCCTTTCAGCGACCTGAAATAGCCGGCGGTTGCCGAGGTTTTCTCCTTTGACGACCGCTCGCTCAATGATACCGCAAGGCGCTGGTAGCTTTTCGTCAAGTCTGAATTAGGAGCGAGGCGGCTCACGGGTTGACCGTTGTTGATAGCGCTACTTGCCAAATCATAGTTATTGGGGATAAAGGCAAACAGCTTGTGTTGCAGGGAGGTTTCGGTGTTCTTCAAAAGCGTCTTCGCCCTCGCGTCGTAGCGATTCATCACCACTTTCAGCTGTTGGGAGGGTTGCCCCATGCTTTGGAACAGATCGAGAAGACGCTTCGTGCTGCGCACTACCGGCACATGGAAAGTGGACACCACTATGATGGATGATGACAGCTTGAGCACTGTCCGAGTGCTGTCGTCCAGCAACGCTCCGCAGTCTACTACCACATAATCAAACATGCTCCGAAGCAGTGTAAGGGTATGCACCACACAGCGAGGGCTGAAGGTCTCATGTGTCCTATCGTCATACCCGGAAGGCAACAGATACAGTCCGGATTCATGCTTCGACAGCAGGTTCATCACAAGCAGCTTGTCGACACGCCCATAATCATCGGCGATTTCCTTCAGGCTGTGAGTCGGCTCAATGTCAAGAAACAATGGAAGATCGCTGCTATGGATATCCAAATCTACGAGCACGACCGATTTGGAATTTTCTACGTGGAGTAGGCTGCACCCCAAGTTAACGGTGAGGCTGCTCGCGCCGAGACCACCTTTGGCTGCGAAGACCCCGATAATTTCCCCTTTTGGCTTCTCGGGCTCCGGCTGGGATTCCACGATCCCTTCCTTCAGCCGGCGTAACGCCTGCTCGGCCTCGTCCTGGGTAAATGGCACTGGGAGGAATTCTTTGACACCCGCCCGCAGGGCGTCGAGAAGAACCTGCCTGTCCGCCCGGGAAGTGGTGAGGAGGATTTGTGTCTGGGGCGATGATTTCTGGAGGCCGCGAATTTGCGTAAAGGTCACGATGGGATCGGTTTCATCAAGCTCAATGATCAAGACGTCGGGGTGTCCGGTGCTTTGGGCTGGTCTCTCGGTGAGCTCAGGATGCCTTGCCAAAAGCTCCACAAATAATCTCCTCACCATTTCGGAGTGGAGTCTTAAGTCGATCAGGAGCCGACCTTTCATGCCTTTCTCCTTATTGCACCAATCCGGGCAAAGTGCCTACCGTCCCGAATGCGGCGCCCCCGCCGCGACCCGTCTCTAACAACTGGCATTGCACCGTTCCTTGGATCAACTGACCCGCAGGAGGCGCCAGGACATTGGTGATGATGACTGTGGCAAATCCGACAATCGTGATCGCGCCGCTTGGATTTGAACAATCCGTGCCGCTGTACACTGCCACAAAGGTTTTCCACTCGAATACTCCCGTGTCGGGATTGACAGCTCCCTTGTCCAAGAAGAGTTGCCTGAGATCCGGTAACGCAGACGCGACATTCCCACCGATAAAGTTAAGTTGCGTTTGACCCGCCGTCACTCCAGGCGTCTGGAATGTCCCGGCATCCAAGCCGTTGAGAATGCTCCTTAACCCACTAGCATTTGCCGGCGATGCTTCAAAAGTATTCCATCCCGCGCAGCCGATCGCGCTGTTTGTGGGATAAAATTGAATGTTATTGTTACAGCTGTTGGCCTGAAACCATTGTTGGGAAATCCCGGGGAGCGTGCTGCTGATCGGCGTCAGCGCGGCGGTCGCCTGAGCCGAAATGTTCATGACAGTAAAGCCCATAACCCCAGCTAAAAAGGTCGTAATGGGTCCGTTCGCCGTACCGTCGCGCCGGGATTTTACCCGCACGGCATCGGGATGCGTGGCCGTCACGGTCAAACTTTTGGTAGCCATGTTCCACTGGCCGATGCTAACATCCGCACTGTTGATCGTAATGGACGCACTCCCCGCTCGGTTAGCACTTCCAACGGCATTGACCGCATTGATAATAGCGGTCCGATCGGCCCCTGACATAACGTAAGTTTGCTGTTGGCTGTAAGGAAGCGCCTCATAGATGACTCCGAGTTGTCTGGTTCCCGCCAGGGCAGCGCCGTCGGCAATGTTATGCAGTTCATTTCTGGCTACAAAAGCAAAGCCGAGATCGACCACCAGCGCCGAAAACGACACCAGCATCAAAAGGCCTACGGCTGAAAAGACCAGGACACTTCCCGTTTTTGACATGATTCCATGGCGTGTCCCAAATGAGTTCTTCGTCATCATTCATGTCTCATTATGGTTTGTGCCCTTAGGGTTTTCGTGGCAGGCATTCCGGGCACCAGTCCGCTGAGAATGGAAAAGCTCGTATTGAACGTGACGGTAACAGTGACATTAGTCCCAAAAGCTCCACCTGCGCCCGTAGCGGTCACTGTGGCCAGGGCGGCATTCCAGCCGGCATTCGTGAGATAGTTCGTGACGACGCTCTGAATTTGAGCGGTTGTGACAGGCGGCGTGGAGAGGACAATGCCGGCCCTCGCCCCTTCGCGACTGGCATTGGTGAGGACCTCCTGTCGATACAAAGCGATCCCGAACTCTGCAATGCCAAACACGAGCAACAAAAGCAGAGGTAAGACAAGCGCCATTTCGACCGTTGCAGAACCACATTGCTGTTTATATCGCGACATGGAGGATTTCACCTTCAACGACCGCCGCCTACTTTCGTCGTGACTATGACGCCACCGGTCTCGCCGCCTTCTCCTT